>DATENK010000023.1:0-5315 GCA_035275085.1 Verrucomicrobiia bacterium
CCATACTCGCCGGACTCACATTCAAAGTGACCGCGCGACCATTCACCACAACATGAAAAACGATTACGAAGTACAGGACGAATCGAAACAGTGGGCTCATAACAATTAATATTATCGGAGCCCACTCGCGGAACTGAATTAACCGATAAAATAAATTTCCTTTTTTACGTTCTCAAATTTGAAAACCCTGTCCCAACAATTTACAGCCGCGCCAGAAATCCTGCGCTTGCGCCCCCGAGCACCAGCCATGCTGAGTTTACCCGCCAACGCAAGAGCAACACCGCCGACGCCACGCCCAACGCAATCGTCACCCAATCCACGAAGGCCGCCTGCGCCAATTGCACCGTCACCACTAACATCAACGCCAATGACGCAGCGTTGACCCCATCCAGAAATCCGCCCGCCACCTTTGATCTCCGGATCCGTGGCAGCAGCGGCCCGCTCAACGCCACGAAAACGAACGCCGGCAGAAAAATTCCCAATGTCGCCACCAGCGCGGCCGGCATGCCGCCCAGCACGTACCCGATGAAGGTCGCCGTGGTGAACACCGGCCCCGGTGTGATCTGCCCCACCGCAACCGCATCCAACAATTGCGCTTCCGTCATCCAACCCAACCGTTCCACCAACCCACTCCGCAAAAACGCAAGCAGCACATAACCACTCCCGTACAACACCGAACCCACCTTGAGAAAAAAAACCAACAACGCCCACACGCTAAACGGAACCACCGCCACAACATGATGCGAACGCTGAACCGCCGCAGCCACCAGCCCCCCGCAAAACAGCAGCACCAACTCATTCCCACCAAAAAAATTCAATCCCGCCACCACAATCCCCACCGCCCATAAAAGACTATTCTTCAATGCCGTCCTCCCAAAACCCCACAATGCCTGAACCACGATCCCAATAATCACCGGCTTGATCCCATACAACACCCCCTCAGCTTGCGGCAATTTTCCGTACCGCACATAACCCCAGCCGCACCCCAACACAATCAACATAGCCGGAACAATGAAGCACGTCCCCGCCACCACCAGCCCCGCCCAACCCCCACGCCGATACCCAATAAAAATTGCCATCTCCGTCGAGTTCGGCCCCGGAATAAGATTCGTTGCCCCGAGCAGATCCAGAAACTCGTCCCCCGTCAGCCAATTGCGCCGCCGGACCACCTCGTCTTCCATCATCGCGATATGCGCCGCTGGCCCGCCAAACCCGATCAGCCCCAGCTTCAAGAAAAGCTTTGCCAGTTCGATCAGCCGTTCCGTATTCCGCATCGTATGCGTTCGCAGGTCGGACACTTGGCGTCCGCGCATCGCTTGTCAAGCGGCGACAGAACCACCATCCACAATCCCCCCGCTGCGCTCGCCAAAAACAGCAAAGACTGCCACCTCGATTGACCCGATTTGGGTGGCGGCAACATTTTCCCGCGTCCATGTGCATTTTTTGCTTGGCAAACGACGCGATTTCGTATTTCATCATGCTCACACAGCTCAACCATGAACCGAGTGTCTATTTTGCCCTGTCAGGACGGGAACGGGCGTTTGACGTCCTGCCGGAGCAGTATGCTCGAAGGAAAATGAAACAAACTATGCGTCGCATCTATGTAAATCTGGCCGCGTTGGCCTTCCTCGTGTTTGGCATCGCCATGTCAACCACTTCAGTGAAGGGGCAGGTCCTGATCAATCTTACGAATCAGGTCTGGAAGTATGATCAAAGTGGCGTCGATCCCGGTGCGTTTTGGGATTCCGCGTACGATGATTCGGCATGGTCCTCCGGCCGTTCCATCCTTGCTTTCGAGGACAGCACGGGCACAGTAGCCGTGGCGCAGAATATTACGCCGTATACCAACACGGTTCTGTTAGCTCCGCCCGCTGCCCCCGGCGCCCCGAATCACACCGTCGATTATTTCCGCGCGCATTTCACATTCAGTGGCGCCGGCAATCCTGACACATGGGTACTCACCTCTTCAAACCTGGTCGACGACGGCTTTGTGATGTACCTCAACGGCGTCGAAGTCGATCGCTATAACATGAATGCCAATGACACGTTGGCCGCAGCGGCGAACCCGGCCGGTGAAGGTGTCTACGTTGTCCGCCAGCTTTGTATTCCGGCAGGCACCCTGCATACAGGCGACAACGTGCTGGCCGTGCGCGTCCATCAGAACGCAGGCACCAGCTCAGACGTGGTTTGGGGAACTGTGTTGCACGCTTCGGCCGGCTCGGCCCCGGCAGTGACCTCGCCTACCGGTCCGGTCAATGTCCCCTTACGACAGGGCACCAGCAGCAACCTCGTGGTGACCGTTCAAGCCGCCCCGTGCGCCACCTATCAATGGTACAAGAATGGCGCTCCGATCTCAGGCGCGACGGCCGCTTCGTATACAATCGCGAACATGGATTCCTCGCAGGCTGGCACATACTTCCTGCGCGTGGTAAACGCGGTTGGCACTACCGATAGCCCGAACTTTAATGTCACGTTCGATCAGGACACGACGCCGCCGACTGTCCGGGGTGCATCCTTCAGCCCGACAGACCTGAGGCAGGTCACTATCAATTTTTCCGAGGACGTGATCGACGTAACGTTCTCTCCGTTTGACCCGCTGGCCTTCTACCTGGAAGACATCAACAATCCGAACAATGTCATCGGTGTGGACGGGGCCGGATACGGCACATCCAGTAACATCGTTGTGCTGACCCTGAGCGCAGCCCGCGATACCACGATTCGTTATAACCTGATTATCAACAACCACGGCATCTACGACCGTTTCAACAACCACCTGGCGGATCCGACGATCGTGCGCGTCACCGAGCCTGTGGTCATCCAGGAAGGCATAAACGGCTATGCGAGCACGGTCGACACTGAAGTTCGTTTTAGCGCGCCGGACAGTGCGGCTGGCGGCAATCAAGCTACGGTTAACGCCGACTTGTCTGACGGATCACCTGCCGGTCCAGTGCACTCGTTGCTGCGGTTTGACAACCTTATTGGTGGTGGTCCGAATCAAGTTCCCGCCGGCGCCATCATCAACAGCGCTCAACTTCGGATTTATACCGATGATCAGACCACGGCCGCCGGTCGCATCCGTCTCGCGCGCATGAACGTAACCTGGAGCGAGGCCAGCACATGGAATTCCATGGGCAACGGCATCGACCAGACCAACGGTGTCGAAGCCGGCATCGTTGATGCCATCATCGATGGTTCGCAGGACAACTCCCTGGATACCATGGACGTCACCGCCGCGGTTCAAGCCTGGGCCAACGGCGCACCTAACTATGGTTGGGTGTTCCTCCCGAGTTCGACTGACGGCTGGCGCTGGGCAACCTCCGAAAATGGCGTGCAGGACAATCGTCCTCGCCTGATTGTGGATTACACAATCCAGACCGCGCCTTGCAATATTGGCACTCAGCCCGCCGGTGGCACGATCCCCGAGAAGTCGCCGCTGACGCTCTCCGTTGTTTCGTCGGGCTCGGATCTGACCTATCAGTGGTATTTCGATCCCGCGGGTGGCCCGGTCGCCTTCAGTCCAATTGCGGGGGCAACCAGCTCGACGTATACGGTTCCCCGCGCCGTTCCCGCGAACTCGGGTACCTATTATGTAGTGGTCCAAAATAACATCCCGAGCACTTGCACCAGCGCCAATGCGGTCGTGACCGTGACCCCGGATACCGTTGGGCCGGTGCTCACGAGCGCCTTGGGCAATTCGGACCAAAGAACCATCAGCCTCACCTTCAACGATACGTTGGATGCGGCCACGGCCGGCAACCCCGCGACGTACTCGCTGAGTGGCGGGCTGACCATCAGCGGCGTTGCACTCAACGGCAGCAGCGTGACGCTTACGTCGTCCGCGCCTCGCACCGTGGGCCAGAATTACACCCTCACAATCACCGGTTTGCGCGACGATGCTGTAGCGCGAAACCTGATCGTTCCGAATCCGACGAGCACGAACCTGACGCAGCAGATTGTGTTGCTGCCGTTCAGCAGCACGTGGAAATTCGAGACCAACGGCCTGGACCTTGGCGCCGCAGGGCAGCCCTGGAGCACGCCTGGTTATAACGACTCGGCGTGGCCTTCAGCCGGTGCGCTCCTCGGGCATGAGGACACCGCAGCGACCTACACGGCGCTCTATAACCAAGGCTTGAACACGAACAACATGTTCCTGTGGCAGCTCATGCGCCCGGATGGCACGCCGAACATCACGTACTATGTGAGAGCGACGATGCCGGCGGTGCCCTTTAGTCTATCCGGTGCCGGTACGACAGTGACCCTGCGTCACACGATCGATGACGGCGCGGTCTTTTACCTGAACGGTGTCGAAGCAGCTCGGTACAACCTCACCAATAACCCAGTGACATATACCGACCTTGCTCCCGCAGCGGCCGGCGAAGGTGTAATCCGAACCGCGACGATCACCAACCTGCCTTGCGGACAGCCGGTCGTCGTTGCGGCCGAAATCCATCAATCAGCGGCGACCAGCTCCGATGTGCTGTTTGGCGCGGAACTCGTGGTGACCGGGTCGAATTTCGGCACGTGTGGCGGCTCCGCTCTGCGCATTGTTAACAACGGCAATGGCACGGTGACTCTGTCGTGGACCGGCAGCGGCACGCTCCAGCAGTCAACCGATCTGACAAACTGGACGCCTGCGCCGAACCAGAATAACCCGCAGACCTTCACGCCCGTAGGCTTGAAGTTCTACAGAGTGCAATAGTTTATCTAGCGCATTGATCAGGAGGCCGGACGCTTGTCCGGCCTCTTTTTTTTCTATACAACACCGCGGTGAAAAAGCCGGATTTGATGGCTCGCGGTGACACTCGCCTTCCCATTAACCACAGATATTTATATTTCACTGCCGCTGTCACCGGCGCGGCAATCATGATCGTGGAAATTCTTGGGGCGAGGATGCTGGCGCCCTTCTTCGGCACGTCGCATTTTGTCTGGACCGCCCAGATCGCCATCACGCTGGTGGCGCTCGCTTCTGGGTATTATATCGGCGGGCGAATGGCAGATGCGTCTCCGCGGCCGGAGCGTATGTACGCAGGCATCCTGTTCGCAGCGTTATATTTGTGTTTTGCGGTTCTGGTCGTCCGACCAGTCTCATATTGGGCGCTTCAATTCAGCCTCGCAGTTGGCTCTCTGCTGACTTCCTTGTTTTTGTTTTTTGTGCCGTTGGCGTTGCTCGCAATGGTCGGCCCGTTTTTCGTCCGTGTGCTTACGGAAGCGATTTCCGGGGTCGGACGAAACGTCGGCCGGCTCACCGCTATCGGGACGCTCGGCAGTTTCGCCGGTACGGTGCTGATTGGTTACTGGCTCATTCCGGCATTCCC
>DATENK010000024.1:0-3900 GCA_035275085.1 Verrucomicrobiia bacterium
CGGCTTGCTGGCGGCGACCGCCGCGTCCCGCCGGGTGCAGATTGGATTTTGATGTTTGTCCCCGGCGCGAATGGCTTCCGCGCTCGACGCGCTTGGATTGAGAATTCTTTCGCATGTTACCTCGCACGCACGATGCGATGAGAAATGACTGGAAAAAATGGGGCACGCGCCTACCGTCACCGCGATGCGGTTGATTTGTATTGCGGTGTGGTTAACGGCCGTGGGTGCGGCGACGGGTCAGACCAATGTCGAGCAGCGGCTCCGCAATCTGGAGCAGGCCCTAAGTTTTGTTGAGGGCAGGCTGGAAAAACGCGTTAACGATCTGCTCTGGATTCATGAGCTGGGCGACGTGGCGCGTGTCGACAAAGTACGTTTCGTGGGTCCGCCGCCGCCGCGCAAGGCGGACGCGACGAGCAGCACAAACCAAATCATCATTTATGCATACACCTTTTTGCCGCGTAAAGAGATCAAAGGGCGGCTGCCGCTGATTGTCCTGGTTCACGGGGATGTGCACGGTGATCTCAAGCCACAGGAAGACGGTCGCGTGGTGCGCGAGCTGATTGACCAAGGCTATGCTGTGATCGCGCCCGAATACCGCGGCAGCTCGGGGTACGGGCGAGATTACTGGGAACTCATAGATTACGGCGGCCTCGAGAACGAGGACGTCTTCGCAGCGCGCAATTGGATGATCGAAAACAATGCCAACATCGATCCCGAGCGCGTGGGGATCGTGGGTTGGAGCCATGGCGGGATGATCGCGCTGATGAACGTGCTGCTCTTTACCAATGCGTACCAGGCAGCTTACGCGGGAGTGCCAGTGACTGATTTGGTGGTGCGATTCGGCTATAAACCCGCCGCCTACCGGGAGCTTTTCACCGCGCCGTTTCACCTCGGCAAGACCCCCGAGGAAGACATCGCCGAATACCGGCGCCGCTCGCCGGTGACGCATGCGCATAAGTTGCAGACGCCTTTGCTCATTCATGGCGCCAGCAACGATGAGGACGTGAACCTGATCGAAATCGAACGGCTGCTGGATGCGCTCAAGGCCGCCGGCAAGAAATTTGAGCATAAAATCTACACGAACCCGCCGGGCGGCCACGAATTTAACCGCATCGATACGAGACTTGCGCGCGAATCCAGGGGCGAAATCTATAAGTTTTTGGGGCGGTATTTGAAATAACGTCCCGGCAACCCTCAGTTTTTGGCTGGCGGCGGCGAGTGCAATCTGTTAAAGAAACTCGATGCGTCCCCTGCCGGTCCAAGCATGCCTGATAGTTTTGGCCTGCTTACTCGCTGTGCCGGTATTCAGCCAACAACAAATCACCCTGATTCCGATCAGCAAAGTGTGGAAATACACTTATGTCGGCGGAGATTTGAGCGGGCAATTTCAGACCCCCGGTTACAACGATGCGAGCTGGTCAGCGGGACCGGCCCTGCTCGGCTATGATGTTTCGCGCCCATTTCCATACTTCGATCCCTTATTGACGGAGTTTCCTTCCAGTTCGAGCTTTCCGAACACGATCTATTTTCGGACGCACTTTGATTTCCCGTCGAACACGCTCGGAGTGGTGCTGCGCGCGACGAACTATGTCGATGATGGGGCTGTGTTTTACCTGAATGGGCATGAGGTCCAGCGTATCCGGTTGCCGATTGGAGCGGTAAGCTACAACACACATGCGGCGGTCTCGAATCCCGAAGGGCAGGGGAATGTGCTGCAATTCGCGACCACCAACCTGCAGCAGGGCGATAACGTGCTGGCGGTCGAAGTGCACCAACACGACACGCTCGATGCGGACGTGATCTTCGGCATGTCGTTAATCGCGTTTCTGCCGGAACCGGGGCCAGTGCGGATCACTAACCAACCGCCCAGCCGCACGATCGAAGAAGGCGATTCGACAACGTTCGTGGCGGAGGTCAATGGCACACCGCCATATTTCTTCCAGTGGTTTAAAGGCACAGAGAAGATCGACGGCGCGACCAATAATTCGTTGACCTTGAATTTCATCGGACCTATGGCCTCCGGCGATTATTCATTCGTGGTCAGCAATGAATTCAGCTCGGCCACCAGCAGCAATGCGACTTTGACGATTACGCCCGCGCCGTACCAGTTCGTGCGCATGACCAATATGTGGCGGTATCACGCTTCCGGCCAGAACCTGGGGGTGAGCTGGCGCAGCACCTCATTCAGCGACAGCACATGGTCGCAGGGCAGCGCGCTTTTTTACAACACGCGCGACGCGCTGCCTGCGCCGAAAGGGACCCAGTTGCCGCTCACCAATGCTTCAGGGCAGAATATTGTGACGTGGTATTTCAGGACGCACTTTACGTGGGTAGGGCAGACGAGCGGCGTCAGTTTGCGCGCGCGCACACTGATCGACGATGGAGCCGTGTTTTACATCAACGGAGTCGAGGCAGGCCGGTTGGGGATGCCGGGGGCCCCGGCGACGATTGGCTACAGCACGCCCGCGGCGTATCGGGTGGAGACGTTGACGAATTACACAACCATCGCGCTGACGAGTTCGGCTTTGGTGCAGGGAGATAACGTTTTGGCAGTAGAGGTACACCAAAGTTCCTTCGAGGCTTCGGACATGGTCTTTGGTTTGGCGCTCGGCACGAATTTTTCCCTGAGCCTGCCGGACCTGATGTTTTGGGGGCCTGCTTCGGCATATACTGAGGTCGAATCATTTGTGCCGGAGGAGTGTGACTTGAATGAAGGTTGCGGAACCCCGACGACGCGGCGCATCCTGCGGTTTGATACCGAGACGCGCAATATCGGACAGGCTGACCTGGTGCTTGGCGACCCCGCGAACAACCCGCTGTACAGTTATGACGCCTGTCACCAGCACTACCATCTGCAGCATTTCGCCGAATATCGGCTGCTGGATACGAACGGAGCGCAGGTTGCGGTTGGCAACAAGGTCGGCTTTTGTCTCCTCGATTTTTACGCATGGGACGCCAATGCAGCGCCAGGGTACTTGTTCGATTGCGATTATCAGGGGATTCAACGCGGGTGGGCGGACGTGTACATGGCGGGTTTGCCATGCCAGTGGGTGGACATCACCGGTTTGCCTGGCGGGACTTATATCCTCGAGTTGGAAGTGGATCCGCAAAACCTCATCGCCGAAGCGGATGAAAACAACAATATTTCGCGTGTGCTGGTGTCGATTCCAAATTGTGCGCCTCCGCCAAATGATGACTTCGATGCTGCCCAGGCCGTTTCCGAGCCAATTACGACGATTGCGTTCGATAATAGATGCGCCAGCCACGAATATCTTGAACCACTGCACGGAGGTCGTGGCAGTTCCTCGATCTGGTTTCGATGGACGGCCCCAGGCGGGGGCAAGCTGCTGCTGTCCACCGAGGGGAGCCCATTCGACACATTGCTGGCGATTTACACTGGCTCCATGGTTAGCAATTTGACCTGGGTCGCCGGTGACGACGACTCGGGATGGTATGGGACGAGCCGTGTTATGTTCAATGTGACAGCCGGCACACGTTACAATATCGCGGTGGACGGTTATGGTGGATTGGCAAGCAATGGCGTCTTGCGCGTGCATTACAAACCGATGGTGCCGCCTATATTTGCCACTCCTGAACTTCTGCCGCCGCAACAATTGCGGCTCACGGTAAATGGCGGCGCGGCCGACGCGTATGCGATCGAAACCGTAACAGGGACGAATAATGCGTGGGCCGAATGGATGCGTGTAACAAACCGGACGGGGACGGTCCAACTGGTTGACCCAGCGCCTACCGCTCCGCGGAAGTTTTATCGGGCTCGGCTGTTGCCGTGAATGGATTCACGGATGGTGGAGGGACGGAAGGGACGCGATTGAGTTTTAGTGGCACGAAGATGAGATAAATCAGGGCGATCGCCAAATGGCCGGGAATGGCGAGAAGAAA
>DATENK010000025.1:0-16244 GCA_035275085.1 Verrucomicrobiia bacterium
CGTTTCTGGCGGGACACATTCGGCGATCGTGGCCCAATAGAATTGAAGGAGCCTGCCAGCATTGGGATTGCGCGTGAACAGGCGGATCAGAGAGGGCAAAAAACTATTCATGTACCATTTGCCTGCGACAAAAGCGCGCCGGGAGCTGGGCCGGCTGATCTCAAGGATAACGACGCGACCGCCAGGCTTAAGCACACGATTAAACTCGCGGAACAAAGCAATGAGGTCTTCGACGTGCCGCAGCGCGTAACCCATGGAGATGAAATCAAAACTGGCGTCAGGGAAGGGGAGTTGTTCACCAAGACCTTGCACGAGCGGGATTGCGCGGCGCTTCTGATTTTCATGCAGCATGCCCGCGCTTGGGTCAAGGCCAACAACATCCCGCGGTGCGAGTCCCAAATCGAGCGCGGCCTGAGCGGCCAGGCCAGTGCCCGTGGCGACGTCCAGCAGGCGCATACCGGGTTTCAGGCCGGCGCGGCGTAGAGCGAACTTCCGATAAGCGCGACAGGTGCCAAAGGATAACACGCCGGAGATACGGTCGTAGTATCGCGCCGTATCATCGAACAGTTTGGACACGAACTTAGCGCGCCGCTCAGGAGCTTCGTAGAACTCCGGCAAATCTCGATGCGGGCGGACAGGCGGCGGTTCGATGACGTGCATTGCGTCGGAGATTAACGCAAAGGCGCGGAGACGCAAAGCCGCAAAATGATTTATAGAAGGTGTTGGATCAACAGCCGTAATTCGGTAGCCTGGATTTCACGGAGGCGCGATTCGCTTTTGGGATCATGCCGCTGACAGGAGTCCACAAAAGCAATTGGGTCCCATTTCTGGTGCAATGCTATCGACAATTCGTCGAAGCAGGGATGATCACCAACGCGGCGGAACCAATATTTCGAATTCGAGTAATCCGGTTCACGGCGGTGAATAATCGCGTGGATGTAACTGCCGTCCTGCGTCTCGATGTCCTGAACGATCTTGTGCGCCGAATCAATATGATCGTGCCATAGGAGCACTGCCGCCCGAAGCAATTCGCTAGCGCCAATTCTCTTCAGTTCATCACTGAGGCTCTTTTCTGAAAGTACGCCTTTGCGCGGACCGGGTCCGAGTTCGGGGGGCTCGGGTGTGGCCAGCAGTTTTTCGAGTTGTGCGTTCACGAAACCTTGCCGATGAGCTGGTCAAGCACGTCACGATAGGAACGGCTTAGCGTGAGCGTCGCGCCGTTGCGCAGAATCACCGCATATTCGCCATGGAACAGTGGTTGCAATTCCTTGATGCGATCCACGTTCACGATTGTAGAGCGGCTGATGCGCATGAACTTCTTAGGTGGCAGCCGTTCAGCAAGGGCCGTCAGGGTTTCTCGATGCAGATGCGACTCGGTACCGACGTGCAGGTTCACGTAATTGTCCGCTGCTTCGATCCAATCGATGTCGCTGGTCTTGATGAAAATGACCCGACCGCTGGTTTTGACCGCCATGCGTTCCAATGCCGCAGGTTCCGGTTTGATTTCGGCAAGCAACGCCGCAAGGCGCTCGTCGAGTTCGCCGGGGCGCTTCTGGCCGATGCGCTGCTTTGCGCGCTTTAACGCGGTTTGAAAGCGCTCGCGATCAAACGGCTTGAGCAGAAAATCCACCGCGTGCACCTCGAATGCTTTGAGCGCAAATTTGTCATGCGCGGTAACAAAGATGATGACGGGTATTTGCTCAGCTTGCAATTCCGCCAACACGCCAAAGCCGTCCAGTTCTGGCATTTGCACGTCCAGGAACACGAGATCAGGCGCTTTATCGCGAATCGTTTTCACCGCCTCTTTCCCGTTGCTGCATTGGCCCAACACAGTGATCTCCGGCTCGGCATCAAGCAGCTTCTGCAAGCGGTCGCGCGCGAGTGGTTCATCATCGACGATCAGCGTTTTAATCTTCATGCTGCGGCTGGTTCCAGCTTAGCGGTTCGCCACGGAATGGAAAGCCGAACCAGCAGCCCGCCGCTGGGCCCATTCACCATCTCGAGGCGATGATGTTCTCCATATAGTTGTTCGAGTCGCGCCCGCGTGTTGGACAAACCGACGCCGAAGCCGGATGGCTTGGCCGACCGCAAACCTTCCCCATTATCTTCGACTTCCAGATGCAGCATCCCATTTTCCCTGCGGGCGCGCAGTTCAACGACACCCGGGCGAGCATGCGGCTCGATGCCGTGCTTGATGGCATTCTCGACCAGGGGCTGCAGGACGAGGTTCGGGACATTTACGTCCATAGCGGCAGGCTCGATTTGAAGCCGCACTTTCAGGCGCTCGCCGAAGCGGGTCTGTTCGATTTCAAGATAACGCGTGAGAAAATCCAGTTCCTTGCGCAGAGGTACTTCCTGGGAGTCAGTGCTCTCAAGAGCGTAGCGGAGCAAGTCGCTGAGGCGCGCGAGCATACGGTCAGCAGCCTCGACATTCTGATGCATCAACGATGAGATGGCGTGAAGCGTGTTAAACAAGAAATGGGGGTTGAGTTGCATTTGCAGCGCTTGCAAGCGCGCTTCGGTGAGCCGCTTCTCAAGTTCGGCAGCGCGCACGGTGCGCTCCTGATATTTGAGATAATAACCCAGCGCATGGGCGAGGCTTACCAGGGCCCAATAGATCAGTGCATTCCACACAAAGGTCGCGACCAGCGCCTGAGTAAACGCGGTCTCGAATGAGACCGGTTGCGGACCCCAGCGGCTTTGCAAATGTTCCAGTCCCGCGCGAAAAACCATCCAGCACAGCGAGAACAATGACGCCCCTGCTATATGGACCAACAGGGTGCGATGCCACCGCGCGCGTTCGATGGGAAAATGTCGCGCGAGCCACCAGATCGGGATAGACAGGATGGCGAACACATACCAATCGGCAAGCTTGCGGCCAATTGCGAACTGCCAGGTTACTGGATCGCCGAGCTTGGCCTGGACGAGATAGAGCTGACCGGCAAACGCCAGGCCGATCAGCGTCCAAATTACAAAGCCCAACAGCCACCGGATCCACCGACGCGTTAGCAATTGAACCGCCATGCTCGCCTGATATTAACGGAATGCGGGGACAAGTCACGCGCCCCATTTCCGCTTTGCCTCGGGGGGCCGCCTTCCCTAATTTCGCGCGCAGTGTATTTAAAGCTGATCAGCCTGCTGGGGCTCGCAAGCATGATTATTAATCGATTTCCTGACTCGTGTATTCGTCAAAGGGTTTCACGTTCTTAACAGGCCGGAATTGATGAACGAGGTTGTCGGCCGATTCAATCTGTGCCGGTGACAAATTCGTAAGAAACTTATTAAAATCCGGAGGAAGCGGATGGCCGCTGCGGTGAGCGATCTGAAACCATATGTACGCGTTGAAGAAGTCGGGCGAGGTCGTGCCCTGCCCAGAGGCGTAAATGTAGCCGAGCATGTACTGGGCGGGTGCATGGCCTTGCTGCGCAGCGTGTTTGCACAGTTTCTCAGCTTCAGTGCGGTTGGTTGGGACGCCTTGCCCCGCCATGTAACAGGAAGCCAGAGCCACTTCGGCCTCTGGCGATTCTTTATGAGCGCCTTCTTTGAGCAAACGGATGGCTTCTGTGTGATTGGTGGGTACGCCATACAAACCATGGAGGTAGATGCTCGCGAGTGCGAATAACGCTGGGTGCTCTCCAAGTTCTGCGGCTCGGCGTAGTGCGGCTAATGCTTTTTTGCGATCTGCATCGGTCGCCGCCAGCTTCAGTAGGGTCGCGCCGAGTCTTCCGTGACCAGCCGCACTGCCATGCTCAGCAGCCTTTTGATACCAGTATTTGGTTTTCTCAGGGTCAACATAGCCAAACCTTGCGTTCTCGTAGAACTGCCCCAAGGTTTCCATTGCCTCGGAATCGCCATCAGCGGCGGCTGCTTCGAGCCATCGGCGGCCTTCCAGGATATCCTGGGGGATTCCGAGTCCGATGATAACTCGCCTGCCATAATACCGCTTGGCGAATGTGTCACCGCCTTGCGCGGCTTTGCGATACCAGTAGGTGGCGTGCGCGTGGTTGGTGGGACCGCCCCATCCCCATGCATGCTGGTTCGCCAAGGTCCGCATGCAGAATGGTTCACCTTTGCTGGCGCATTCCAACAGCAGTTCTCTGGCTTTAACGTGGTCTCGTGAAAGTCCCAAGCCATGATCATAACAATGGGCCAGGTATCCTTGAGCGAGCGGGTTGCCGTTTTCGGCAGCACGGTGCAAAAGTCGCACCGCTTCAGAGACGTCCTTTACGGTTCCTAGGCCAAACAGGAGGGCCCTGCCAAGCAGGGCGTGACTAAAGATATCCCCTTCCTTCACCCCTTCGCGGGCCCATTCGACCGACTTCTCAGCATCCGGTTTATCGCCCAATTGAGTGACCAGAGCCGCCAGTCCGAACGCCTGCGGCAGTGCCTTGTCTGCGGCGGCTGTGAAAAATCTTAAGGCTTCAGTGAAATTGGTCTGCACGCCGCGGCCTCTCATGAAAGCGACGCCAAGTTGGTTTAGGGCCAGCGCGTTCCCCTGCGCCGCGGCCTTTTCGAGCCAATACAGTGCTTCGGCGTAGTTAGTTTCGGTCCCGGTGCCGAGCGTCAAGGAGAGCGCCAAGCTGACTTGCGAGTTGGCAATTCCGTTTGTCGCGGCAAATCGGTACCAGCGAACGGCTTCCGAATGGTTCGTACGTACGGCGTATCCCGCATCGTACCATGACGCCAAGCGGTGCTGGGCGTAAGGCAGCCCACCCTCAGCAGCTTTCTGTAGCCAAAAGACAGCTTTGTCCAGGCTCTTCGGAACTCCCAAGCCTTCCTCGTAGAAGGCAGATAATCCGAGTTGGCTCGAAGGGTCATTCGCGTTCGCTTCGAAGCGGCGCGCGCGTTGTTCGAGGGTCTCCTTTTGTTGACCGGGTAGGAGGACTTGCTTTCGCAGGACTTCTTCGACGGTCTCAATGTCCGGTCGCCGTTCGGGCAGCGTGGTCGTGGTGAGCTTGGCGAAAAGCGGTGTGCCGGAAGCAAGAAACAACGGGATGAAGATCCAAGATAACCTTGCATGGCCAAACCGGGTGCTCACTTCCGAGAGCCGCATTGGAAATAGTTTATCGGACCGGCAGCGCGGAGCCAAGCGCATACCGGGGCCTCATTGCTTTCTCGTTACGTGCGGCATGTTTCGTGATCACGACGGCTTTGCAAATAGAGTCACATTCGCCCAAAAAAGTGGGGTTGCCCACAGTTCGCAGTCTCCTCAGGAATCTTTTGGGGACATATCGCTGCGCGAGATGCACACCGCGCGGTTTGCGTTGCTCGGCGCCTTCGACGATGACGGCTTCAAATTTTCGATTCTCGATTGTGACGAAGCCGTCGTAAGCGATGGCGCTTGCTGTAACGCCGCCTGAAAGAGATGCTGTTGCCGCCTTTGCCCGTGCAAGACTCTCCTCTAAGGTTTGGGCTGCGAATCGATGCAATGCTCTTTTGTCAGCCTCTTCATAGACCAAGAAAGGGATTAGAGGGCCCCCGTCGCGGATTGAATTGATTCCGTGGTCCAAAGCGAAGAAAACCAAGTCAGCGAGTGGCTGGCTCATTTCAGGGGCAGTCATTCACTTTGCTCCAGTCAATCTGTTAAGCCATGAGTGAATCCGCTGTTCAGCCGCTCCCTCAGGATGTGCATGACACCGGGAGCATTCCACGGCTGAGGTTGGCTTAACCAGAGCGTGACCTCCCCTGTGCGCCTGTCTTCCAGGACTTTATCAACGACTGTTTGGCCCATCTCGTTTAACTCTTTTCTGCGAACTGTTGAAGAACTGTTGAAGGACTGCGCCTTCGATCGAGTGTCGCTTGGTCGAATCAAAATGCACGTTTGTGGTCGGCACCGAGCCCAGAAGGCGAACTGCGCCATCTGATAAATGCTCCGGTGGACAACTCTGGTATCAGGTAGAAAAATGACTCGTAGTCCTCATGCTTCTCGTTCAAACAACAATTAAATAAGCAGAGACTTCCCTGGCATTCGACCAAGAACATTCGTGGGAAATCATAAAAGTCGCGGTAGCGAATCGGGATGAATGTTTTCATGACCTTAGTTTATCCTTTTTGCCCTCGGAACGGGATTTGGCATTGCTTCGCTGAACAACGTGGTTTCGGTGTGCTCGATAATATTGACGTGGCTGTTGTTGAGAATTGCCGCTTGGGGTGAGTTCCGGAACCAGGCACGGTGCCGCCTCCTGCTCGCATGTCGCCAATGATCCCGTTAGCAATTACGGCCATGCTCGCCTGAAATTAACGGAATGCGGGGACAAGTCACGCGCCCCATTTCCGCTTTGCCTCGGGGGGCTGCCTTCCCTAATTTCGCGCGCAGTGTATCTAAAACTGATCAGCCTGCTGGGGCTCGCGAGCATGATCGCGGTGGCGTGGTCCCTATCGCTGGACAGGAAACGGTTCCCGTGGCGCACGCTCTGGTGGGGACTGGGACTGCAGTTCGTCTTTGCAGTTATGATCACTCAGACTCGCTTCGGCGCCTTGGTGTTTGAATGGGCGCAGGATGCAGTGAACCGTCTCAATCTCTGCGCTATCGAGGGGGCAAGAATGGTCTTTGGCCCACTGGCCGATGAAAAGCTGCTCGCAAATGTCCTGGGTCCGCAAAACGTCTTTATCTTCGTCATTTCCGTCTCCGCGACGATCATCCTCGTGTCCGCGCTTTCCTCGCTCTTCTATCATCTCGGCATTCTTCAACGCATTGTCGGGGGTATGGCCTGGATCATGCAACGCGCCATGCGGACCAGTGGAAGCGAAACCCTCGCGGCGGCCGCGAACATCTTCATGGGCCAAACGGAGGCGCCGCTGGTGATCAAGCCTTACCTGGCACGCGTTACGCAAAGCGAAATGCTGGCGATCATGGTCGGGGGTATGGCGAGCATCGCCGGCGGGGTCGCAATTGCGTATGTGACGCTCGGCGTGAACGCAGGCCATCTGCTTGCGGCGTCCGTCATGAGCGCCCCGGCATCGCTGATGATCGCGAAGATCATGCTGCCGGAAAAAGAGCAGAGCGAAACGGCCAATACTACCGCGTCACGTAAAGTGGAAAGCGTGGCCACCAACAGCATCGACGCGTTATGCCTCGGCGCGACTGATGGTGTCGCGCTGGCGATCAACGTGATGGCTATGCTGATCGCATTCGTTGCGGTAGTAGCACTTGCCAATTTTTTGCTCACGCGCATGCAAACTGCCGTGGGAATCGCCACACCGATAAATTTGCAGACAATGTTCGGCTGGATTAACGCACCGTTCGCGTGGCTCATGGGCGTGCCTGCCAGGGATTGTGTGGCGATTGGCGGAATCCTCGGCGAGCGGATTGTGCTCAATGAATTCATCGGGTACTTATCGTTGACGGCCAAGAAAGCAGAATTGGACCCTCGCAGCGTGATTCTCACCACATACGCGCTATGCGGTTTCGCCAATTTTTCCAGCATCGCGATCCAAATTGGCGGCATCGGCGCACTTGCGCCCGGTCGCCGCGGTGATCTGGCTGCCTTGGGCTTGCGGGCGATGATTGGCGGCTTGCTCTCATGCTATTTGACAGCGACAGTTGTCGGGATTTTGCTATAAGAAGGTTGCTTTTCAGCGATGACGAAGAAGGTCAAACTGATTTGTTACGTCGTGCTAACCATCGCCGGCTTATGGTGCGGCGTGAATTTCGTCCGTGCCTATTCCAAGGCCAGCGCCGCCGCACGGCCCCCTCAGACTACATCCGACTCCAGTCAACCGGCGCAGCCCGAGCCCAAAACGGTCGATCGCTCGGCAATGATGGGTTACGCGGCAGGATTCTTCGCAGTGGTCGTCTGCGCGGCGTTGCTGATCGCTTTCGATGTAAGCGGGTTTTTTGCAGACCGTTTCGAAAAGCTCGTGTTCGATGAGGAGGGCGAAGGCCACCGCGACCCGGAATACGAGGAAGCGGAAAAGGTCTGGGCCAACGGCCAGCACCTCGAAGCGATCCGGCTGATGCGCGAGTTTCTCGCCGCGCATCCGAGTGAACAATACGCTGCGTTGCGGATCGCCGAGATTTACGAAAAGGACCTGGGCAATCATCTTGCGGCGGCCCTCGAGTACGAAGAAATTTTGAAAAAACGGCTTCCCGCCGATCGATGGGGGCGTGCGGCGATCCATTTGGCCAATCTTTATTCGGGCAAACTGAATCGCGCGGACGATGCCAACGCGCTCCTCCGCCGGATCATTGATGAACATCCGCAAACCGCCGCGGCCAAGAAAGCGCGCGAACACCTCGGCGAACCCGAGCCCGCGCCGCTCGTAATCGAACCGGAGACGCCGACAGCGCCGAGCAATCTGCCGCCGGGTTTTCGTCCGAAGTGAAAGAGAAGCGACGCCGATGGTTTCGGCTCGCGGCGTTGCTGCTGCCGGTCGTTCTCCTCCTCGTGCTCGAGATGGCGTTACGGGTCATCGGCTATGGGTATTCGACGAGCTTCTTTCTTAAATCCGGCGACGTTTACATCGAAAACCAGGATTTCACCCGGCGCTATTTTCCGCCCGGACTTTCGCGCTCGCCGCAGCCCGTTGTGCTCAAAGCGAGAAAGCCCGCGGGCACGTGCCGCATTTTCGTCTTCGGCGAATCGGCAGCCATGGGCGATCCCGAGCCGGCATTTGGTTTCCCACGCGTGCTTGAAGTTCTGTTGCGCCAACGCGTTGGGAAACCCGTTGAGGTAGTCAACGTCGCTGTGACTGCAATCAATTCCCATGTCATCCGTCAAATCGCGATGGACTGCAAAGCGATGGAAGGGGATTTGTGGATCATTTATATGGGCAATAATGAGGTCGTGGGCCCGTTCGGCGCGGGGACGGTATTCGGAAAGCAAGTGCCCAGCGTTGCTTTCATTAACCTGACGCTGGCGTTCAAGGCGACGCGCGTTGGCCAATTGATCGGCGCGCTTATCCGGCCCAGGACACCTGCGACATGGGGAGGGATGGAAATGTTCCTCAATCAGCAAGTGCGCGAGAGCGATCCGCGCATGTCGAAGGTGTATACGCATTTCGAACGCAATTTGCGCGAGATTGTGAAGGCGGCCGGGACGCGGGTGATTCTAAGCACTGTTGCCGTCAATCTGGAGGGTTGCCCACCTTTCGCTTCAGTTGCCGCGCCTGAGGACGAAAGCGCCATAGCGCAATTCCAAAAGGGGAATTTCGAGAGAGCGCGCGATCTCGACACTCTCAGGTTTCGCGCCGACTCGCGCATCAATGACATCATTCGTCGCGCGGCAAAAGACCTGGCCACCGGGTTCATCGATCCCGCACCGCGGACCCGCGCGGAACACTTTTACGAGCACGTTCATTTCACATTCGAAGGCAACTACCTGATCGCCCGGATGTTGGCTGACGAAGCTGGACGCCTCCTTCCAGAATTTGGTTCAGTGACGAACAACTGGATTTCGCAACAACGTTGCGCCGAACTGCTCGCCTATACCGAATGGGACCAGTTCCAAATTGTGGATGAGATGGTGCAGCGTCTGGATTTGCCGCCATTCACAAACCAAGCCGGCCATGTCGAACGCATGCAACGTTTGAAAGAATTGCGTGCGAAGTTGGAATCGGCCCTTAAGCCTGAAAATCATGAACGCTGGATCAAAAGTTACACCGCTGCGATCGCGAACGCGTCCAATGACTGGGTATTACACGAGAATTTCGCCAAGCTCTTGCAGCACATCGGCGATGCCAGCGGCGCCGAACGCGAATGGCGGAAGGTTGCTGAATTGCTGCCGCATTCCGCAGCCGCATGGTACGGGCTCGGCAACGTGCTCGACGGCGTGGGCAAGAGCGCCGAGGCGCTGGATTGTTTTCGCAAAGCGCTGTCGCTCAAGCCGGGCGCGGTTGAAGCGCGCAACGGTCTCGGACTCACACTGGCCAGTCAGGGGCGCACCGCCGATGCTGAGAAGCAGTACCGTGAGGCTCTGCGACAGAAAGCCGATTTCGTCGAAGCTCGGGTGAACCTGGGATTACTACTGACGAAAGAAGGCAAAGTTGCGGAAGCGATAAACGAATATCGCGCCGCGCTGCGCGCAAATTCTAATTCCGTCGCCGCGCACATGAATCTTGGAAACGCTCTCGCCGCTCAGAACAGCTCGGAAGCTTTGTCGCACTACGCCGAGGCTGTGCGGCTGAAACCGGATTTTGCGCAAGCGCACTATCTTTACGGCATGGAATTGACGAAGACGGGCGGATTCGCGGAGGCCATCCCGCATTTGCAGCGCGCGGTCCAACTCGATTCAAGCCTTGTCGAAGCGCACTTCAATTTGGGCGTCGGCCTGGCGAAGCAGCAGCGTTTTGCCGAAGCCGTGCCGGAATTTGAAGCGGCTGTCCGTTTAGATCCGAAGAACGCTCTGGCGCGCAAATATCTCGACCAGGCGCGCGCCCGTGCCAAGCCATAGGGGTGTTGACCCTATGGGCGGCGGACGGTTGCCGCCCGATATTGCAGCAGACGAAAGGAGCAACGCATATGAACAAAAGCATTTTACTGACGGTGCTCGCTACTGCGGCAGTCTCGATGTCGCTGGCGCAAGCACAAGAGGAACAGGTCTCGCATGATAACCGCCTTGGCCGCGCCGTCCCAGCCACGGCAATCATCAACCGCGATGTCGTCACCCAGGGCGGCAAGGAAGTGGGAAAAATCGACGACGCGATTTTCGACATGGAAAGCGGCCGACTTTTGTATGTGGCGCTCGATTTGAAAGGCGCCGGCGTAAATGACACGGTGGCAGTTCCACCGGCGCTGTTCACCTACGGCTTAGGTCGGGCGGCGATGCTGGAAAAGCAAAACAAAGAGAAAGACGCCAAGGGTATTAGCGCGAAAGGCAATCGTCATCCCTTTGTGATTCGTACCACGGAGGAGGCGCTCAAAGGCGCGCCTAAGTACGCCAAAACCGGCGAAGAGAGAGCGCAAGGCGCATACGTCGATAAGGTTTATGCTCACTTCAATCAGCCCCGCTGGTGGCAAGGCGCCGGCGACAGTGCAGCCGGCAAGTTCAACCACATTCGGCGCGCGACCCAGGTGAAGACCTTCACCGTGCAAAACGTTTCGAACGAGAAACTCGGCCAGGTTGAAACAGTGTTGTTTGATTTGCCCTCTGGGCGCGTGTCATTTGTCGTGTTGGATCCGGCGAATCGCATTGCCGGCAAGCAAATGCTCATCCCTGTTCCGCCGATGGCGTTTACCAGTGGTGAGCAAAAGAGCACCGTGCTGACCCTGGATGCGGACAAAGACAAATTGAACAATGCGCCTTCAATCAATCGCGATGAATTGAATGCGGACGATATCCAACGGCTCTCAACGCCTGCTTTTGCAACACAGGTCTATCAATATTATGGCAAACAGCCGTGGTTCCAGAACGAGAACATTCCCACCCCGACCGGGCCGGATCGGCAGCAGAAGAACCAATAACAAGAAGTTAATTCGGGACGCAGTCGAGCAGGAGGGCGGTCCCTCCTGCTCATTTGCGTTTAGACCGGACGCATGAACGAGAAAGAATTAAAAACATGGGACGCGCTCATTGTCGGCGGCGGTCTGGCGGGTCTATCCGCGGCAATTTATCTTGGCCGCGCGATGCGTAGCGCGCTCGTAATCGACAATGGCAAACCCATGGCGCGCTGGGAGCCGGACGTTCAGAATTACCTGGGATTTCCCGACGGCATTTCTGGCGGTGATCTTATCGCCAACGGGCACAAGCAAGCGGAACGGTTCGAAGTGGCTTTCGCTGAGGACGAGATCATGGAAGCCTCCCGCGAAGAAAATGGGCCATTTGTATTGCGGGGCCGGAAGGCCAGTTATCGGGGCAAAAAACTGTTGCTGGCCACCGGAATCTTTCACATCCCGCCGGATATCGAAGGTGTCACTGAATGCCTCGGGCACAGCATGTTCTTCTGCAAAGATTGTGACGGCTACCGCGTGCAGGACAAGCACATTGCGATCTACGGCGCCGGCAATGAAGCCGTGCGCTATGCCCTTGGCATGCTTGTGTATTCGGCTACTGTAGTCATTGTGACGAATGGGCATAGAATTTCCTGGGACGCGCGTCACGCGGCGTGGCTGGAGGAACACCACATTCCTGTCTTCAAAGAACCGATCCGCTCTGTCGATCATCGCGAACGACAAATCGAGCACCTCACGCTGGAAAACGGATGCAAGGTTAACATCGACGTCCTGTTCACGACGCGCGGCGATGTTTATCACAACAAGCTGGCTGATAGCCTCGGTGCCAAGGTTAGCCCCGAAGGGGAAATTGTCATCGATGGCGATCAACGCACGACCGTGCGCGGACTTTACGCCGCGGGCTGCGTCACGCCTGCCAATTGCCAGATGATTATCGCAGCCGGGCAGGGGGCGGTTGCCGCGCAAACGATCAATCGCGATCTGTTCGATGAAAGCCTCGAGACGCATTCGCTCCGCCGCCTGCGCTCACGCCAAATGGACAGCGAACAGACTGTGCCGGACGTGACGTTCCAGCCCGTATGACGAACATACTGAACCTCGCATTCCTCGATCGGCTTTACGCGGATTATTTGCGCGACCCGGCGTCTGTCAGCTCCGAATGGCAACAATATTTCAGCGAATATCGCAATGGCGAGACGACCGTCCGTCCTGCGCCTGCGCGCTTCAGCATCTTCAATCCTCCGCGCGCTGAAGCAGCTCCCGGTGAACTGCAGGACCGTGTCGATCAACTGATTCGGTCCTATCGCGCTCGCGGACATGTTGTCGCGCAGGTGAATCCACTCGGCTTTCCACGTGAACGGCCGCCCGAACTCGATCCAGCATTTTACGGACTCAAGCCCGAGCACATGGGGCAATCGTTCTCATGCGAAACAATTGATTGCACCGGGCCCCAACCGCTGAAGCGCATCATCGAGCGGCTCGCCAACACTTACTGCCGCGCCATTGGCGTCGAGTATATGCACATTGAGGATCGGTCGGTGCGCCGGTGGCTTCAGGGCCGCATGGAGCCTGGCGAGAATCGTTGCGAACTTTCACGCGAAGAGCAGCATCGCATTTTCACGCGCCTCACAGATGCTGTGAGTTTCGAGGAATTCGTTCGCAAAAAATTCGTGGGCGCGAAAACATTTTCGCTCGAAGGTTCCGAAAGCCTCATTCCTCTCCTTGATCTTGCCATTGAGAAGGCGGGCGAACAGGGCGTTGATGAGATCGTGCTCGGGATGGCGCATCGCGGCCGGCTGAACGTCCTCGCGAACATCATGCGCAAAAGCGCGCGCCAGATTTTTCGCGAGTTCGCGGACAAAGACGCGAAACTTTCTACGGCCTCCGGCGACGTGAAGTATCATCTGGGGCACAGCACCGATTGGCAGACCACCGCTGGACGCAAGATTCATCTGTCGCTCTGCTTCAATCCCAGCCACCTGGAATATGTGAACCCGGTGGCAATCGGCCGCACCCGCGCCAAGCAGGACCGCGCGGCCGATCATAAGCGCACTCGTGGAATGGCGCTTTTGATTCATGGAGACGCGGCGTTCGCCGCCCAGGGCGTGACGCAGGAAACCTTGAACTTCAGCCAACTGAAGCCATACGCCATCGGCGGCACGTTGCATGTCATTGTTAATAATCAAATCGGCTTCACCACCGGTCCGGAAGAAGCGCGCTCGACGACTTACGCCAGCGACGCCGCCAAGATGCTGCAGATTCCCATTTTCCATGTGAATGGCGAAGATCCCGAAGCGGTCGCCCAGGCCGTGCGGCTCGCCATGGATTTTCGCGCTGAATTCAGGCGTGATGCGGTTATCGATATGTACGGTTACCGCCGGCTTGGTCATAACGAAACCGATGAACCGTCGTTCACGCAGCCGTTGCTGTATGAAGCGATTCGCAAACGCAAATCCGTGCGGGAGGGCTATCTCGAACATCTGTTGAGGCTTGGCGGACTCACCCGTGAAGAGGCCGATGAGATTGCGCGCGCGCGGCAGGAGCAACTGGAGAAAGAATTATCCGCTTCGGAAACTCAGCCCCCGCAACTCGATGAACCTCGCGGCATCTGGGCCGGATATTTCGGGGGGCCGGAACCGAAGGACAAAATTCAAACGGCCGTCGAAAAGGAAAAACTTAAACAGCTTCTCGAGAAGCAAGCTGTTGTCCCGGAAAACTTTCAACCGCATCCGAAGATAAAAAAACTCATCGAAACCCGCCTGCAGATCGCTCGCGGCGAAGCGCCACTCGATTGGACCAACGCCGAGGCGCTCGCCTTCGCGTCGCTGTCGGTTGAAGGCACTCGCATTCGGCTCACCGGCCAGGACACAGCGCGTGGGACATTCACCCAACGGCACGCAGTGTTCCACGATTACAAGAATGGCAGGCCTTTTATGCCCCTGGCGCAATTGGACGCAAAACAAGCGCCTGTCGAGATTTGCAATAGTCCGCTTTCTGAGATTGGCGTGCTTGGATTCGAATACGGTTACAGCCTTGATTACCCCGACGCGCTTGTGATGTGGGAAGCGCAATTTGGCGACTTTGTGAATGCCGCGCAGGTCATCATCGATCAATTCCTCGCGAGCGCGGAAGAGAAATGGCGGCGCCTGAGCGGGCTCGTATTGCTACTGCCTCACGGATTCGAAGGCGCCGGCCCGGAGCATTCCAGTGCGCGCATGGAACGCTTTCTCGAATTGGCCGCCAATGACAATTTGCAGGTGGTTTATCCCAGCACCCCCGCGCAGTATTTTCACGTCCTGCGCCGGCAAGCCTTGCGGCGTTGGCGCAAACCGCTGGTGGTCATGACACCGAAGAGTTTGCTGCGCCATCCCAAAAGCGTGTCTGCGCTGGAGGATTGCGCGACGGGGCACTTCGCAACTGTCCTACGCGATCCAAAACCGGCGGCGCAGATCCGCAAGATTCTTTTGTGTAGCGGCAAGGTCTATTTCGATCTGCTGGAAAAACAGCGGGACGACGTTGCTGTGTTGCGGCTCGAACAATTGTATCCATTGCGCAAAGGCGAACTCGAAGAAGCCATGGCCAATTATGCCGCGGACGTGCCGGTCACCTGGGTGCAGGAGGAGCCGGAGAACATGGGGGCATGGCGCTTCCTGCGGATTCAATTCGGAGAACGCATTTTTGGGCGTCCGTTCCGGGTAGTGGCGCGTCCGACTGCCGCCAGTCCCGCCACCGGTTCGGGAAAACGCCATAAGGCTGAACAAACTCAACTCATCACCTCTGCTTACGATGCCAATTGAACTTAAAATTCCCGCCGCCGGCGAGTCGGTCTCCGAAGTCGAGATCGGAAGCTGGCTCAAACAGAAAGGCGATTCCGTCCAGCGCGACGAGCCAGTCGTGGTGCTGGAAAGCGAGAAAGCTTCCATGGAATTGCCGGCGCCGACCGCCGGTACGATTACCGAAGTTTTGAAGAAACAGGGGGACACCGTCGCCGTCGGCGAAGTGATCGCCTATCTGGAACCGGGTCAAGCGGGGCGGGCCGCCGAAGGCCGCACGCAAGTGCCCGAGCCGGCTTCCCGGGAGGGCGAGCGTCCTCGCGAACCTCGCGTGATGCCCGCGGCCGCCCGCGAAATGGCCGAACGCGGCGTCAGCGCCAAAGATGTAAAACCTACCGGCCCCGGCGGTCGCATCCTCAAAGAGGACGTTCTGCGTCAGCCGCCTTCCGAACCTCGTAGCAGCCGAGGGGAGGAGGCTCACTCGGAAAGCAAACCGCCGCGGCAGTCATCATCGCGTGACGGCCAAACGGAAGAAGTCGTCCCAATGACCAAACTTCGCCGCACCATCGCGGAACGGTTGGTTAAAGCGCAACAGGAAGCTGCGCTGCTCACCACGTTCAACGAAGTCGACATGTCCGAGGTGATGGCGTTGCGTAAACAATTCGGCGAAAACTTTCAGGCGAAACACGGCGTGAAGCTTGGATTCATGTCCTTCTTTGTGAAGGCGTGCGTGGAGGCGCTGAAGGAATTCCCGGAAGTGAATGCGGAAATTCGCGGAACAAATATCATTTATCACCGGCATTACGATATCGGGATCGCTGTAGGGACCGACCGCGGCCTCGTTGTCCCCGTGTTGCGCGGTGCCGAACGTCTGAGCTTTTCGGAAATCGAGAAGGGGATCGGCGATTTCGCAAAGCGCGCGAAAGAAAACAAACTCCTCCCAGACGAGCTGCAGGGCGGGACCTTCACCATCAGCAACGGTGGCGTTTACGGGTCGCTCCTTTCCACGCCCATTGTGAACCCGCCCCAAAGCGGCGTGCTCGGCATGCATACTATTCAGGAACGCCCCGTCGCGCGCGACG
>DATENK010000026.1:0-3062 GCA_035275085.1 Verrucomicrobiia bacterium
CGTTGTGAAGCGACCCAGCCGCGCTTTGCTGGTGGTGTCCGCTTTTAGCACTTCGAACATGTGCGGAAAGTTAACCACGGATGAACACGGATGAACACGGATTTCACATTGACGCGGACAAGTCGTCCGCGCTCCAATACGCAATATGAGATATTTACTTTTGCTTCTGGCCGCCCTGCCGGTATTCGCAAAGGATTGGGTGGAGTACGAAGGAAAAGCCGGCCCGGGCAAGGGGAGGCACATCGTATTGCTTTCGGGCGATGAAGAATACCGTTCGGAAGAAGCGCTGCCGATGCTTGGCAAGATTTTATCGCAACGACATGGTTTCAAATGCACGGTATTGTTTCCCATCAATCCGACAGATGGCACCATCGATCCGAACGTGCAGACAAATATTTCGGGCTTTGAGAAAGTTAAGGAAGCGGACTTATTGGTCCTGTTTTTTCGTTTTCGCGAGCTCCCCGATGAGCAGATGAAGTATTTTGTCGACCATATTAACGCCGGGAAGCCGATTATAGCGATTCGCACCTCGACGCATTCATTCCAGTACAGCCGCAACAAGAATAGCGCTTACGCGAAATACGATTGGCGAAGCAAAGAATGGGAAGGCGGCTTTGGCCAGCATGTGCTGGGCGATACATGGGTGACCCATCACGGTGACCACGGCAAACAGAGCACGCGAGGAATTATTAATAAAGAACAAGCACGGCATCCGGTCTTGCGCGGCGTGGAAGACATTTGGGGACCAACGGACGTATACGGAATCGTCCACTTGCCGCCGGACGCCAAGGTGCTGGTTTACGGCCAGATACTCGAAGGCATGAAACCTACTGATAAACCAATCGAAGGTAAAAAGAATGATCCCATGATGCCCCTGATCTGGACTCGTGATTACCAGCCGGAATCAGGGAAAACATGTCGTACTCTCACCAGCACCATCGGCGCGGCGCCGGACATGGAAAGCGAAGGATTGCGCCGCTTATTTGTGAACGCCTGCTATTGGCTCACCGACCTGGACGTTCCTCCAAAGGCCGATGTCACCTACGTCGGCGAATACAAGCCGACCTTCTTCGGGTTCAACAAGGGGCGCAAAGGCGTGAAGCCCGCGGAGCATGAATTAAAGAACGGCAATTAAGCCGCTTTCGCGTTTGCTTCACGCGTCACCTTAGCCAGCATCGCGTACAGTTCGGCGATCTTGGGAGGTTTGCTCAGGACGCCGTCGACCTGCGCGGGCATGTCACCGTCCTCCTTCATGATTGTGCCCCAGCCCGTCAGCATAATGATTGGCGTATCCGGGCACTCATTCTTGAGCGCGCGAGAGAGTTGCCGGCCGTCTAAATAGGGCATCCCAAGGTCCGTAATTACTACGTCAAACCCTTCGTTCTTCTCGCGCGCGGCACGGAACGTGGCGAGGCCGCTCTCACCGCCGTCCGCCAACTCGACCGTGTGTCCGCCGCTCTCGAGGATTTGTTTCATCATTTCGCGCAACAACGGTTCGTCGTCGACGCACAGAATCTTCATCGCCGGCAAGGGTTTGGGCGGACGTTCGGCTTTCTGCGGCGACGCACTGGGCAGATCGCGCACGGGGAAAACCAGGCGCATGGTTGTCCCTTTGCCGTATGCGGAATCAATTTCGATGCGGCCGTCATGGCGTTCCATGATGCCGTAAACCATCGCCAGGCCCAGTCCGGTGCCGCGTTTGCCTTTAGTGGAGAAGAACGGCTCCAGGCATCTGCGGCGCACTTCATCCGACATGCCGGTCCCTGTGTCGCGCACCTCCAGCGTGGCGAAAGCTGGTTTCTTGCCTGCGCCGGCGCGTGACCGAGTGCGAAGAGTCAACCGCCCGCCGTTGGGCATGGCGTCCACCGAATTGAGAATTAAGTTTGTGATAGCTTCGCGCAGTTCGCTTTCGATGCCGGGCACTTCGGGAACTTTGTCGTCCAACTCCAGTTCCATTTCGACCGTGATCCCGCGCGCCTGGGGAATGTCGCGCCAGCGAGGCCGGGTAAGTTCGACGACCTGCTGGGCGACACGATTGAGATTAATGGCTGCGAGCGCATCCTTGCCATCGCGGCGGCGATAAAACTCGCGCATACGCGAAACGATATGCGAAATATCTTCCCCCGCCGTTTTGATATTGTTAAGGTATTTGCAGGTTTCGTCTTCAAGCGTGCGACCCTTCTGCAGCAGCATGTCCGTGTAAACGACGATCGGACACAATGCGTTATTGATGTCGTGTGCGATCCCGCTCGCCATCTGGCCCAGTGCTCGCAACCGTTCCTGCTGCATCACGGCTTGTTGCGTCTGGCGCAGCTCGTCGTACGCGCTTTGCAGTTGTGTGTGCAGCCGCGCCTGGTGTGCCGCCAGCGCGACGTGTTCACTGAGCATCCGCAGAAACTCGCATTCACCGCTGCTGAACGCTTGCGGTTGTCGGCGCGCCGCCAACAAAATGCCGAAAAGTTCACCCTCGACCACCAGCGGCACTGCGATGGCGGAGCGCAAGTTCGCTTTCGCCAGCCGCTCCTGCAAGGGCCATTCGCCGCCTTGCATGTCCGGCCAAATGACAGGTTTACCCTGGAGGCAGTCGGTTAAGCCCGAACTCTCGATCGCGGTCTGGCGCGTGAAAATTTGCGTGTCCGCATTGAGCGCTTCCGCCTCGTTATGACCCGCGACGGTGATCGTGCGCGCCTGTTTGTCGTAGAGATAAACGCGCCCGAAGTCGATTGGCAGATTGTCCTGCAATTGTTTCAACACCACGTTGACAACGCTCTCGAGGTCCTGCCGATCAGTAATTGCGCGGGTGATCGAGTTCAGCAGGCTGATGCGCGTGAGTTGCTGCTGAAGCTGCTGCTCGGCGCGACGGCGTTCAAGGACCTCCTGTTGCAACGCGTGGGTGCGTTCGTTCACGCGGCGTTCCAGGTCGGCGCGCGCACTTTGGAGCGCGGCATCGCGCACCTGAATCTGTTCCAGCATTTCGTTGAAACCCGTAATAAGTTCACGCAATTCGTCGCGGCCGGTGGGGACTGCGGCGCGGACGGTGTAATTTTTTTCGAAAGACACCG
>DATENK010000027.1:0-2691 GCA_035275085.1 Verrucomicrobiia bacterium
GTACGAACGAATCTCTTAAAGTGCGCGGCGTTCGAAGGTTTTCCCGACCTGGCTCTGGCAAATTCATGCGGCAAACATCGAATTCCGAGTTACTGCGCCAACGTCCATGACGCACTCATTTAGGCGCGCTCCCCGTCTCCGAGCCGATCGCGCTCTCCTCTTTTCTTCTTTTTGTTATCCGTCTCCTGGGCTTTAGCTGGCGTCGCGGAAGTCATTGGTGTTTCGCTAGGCTCTGCATCAGGAGATGCATGCCCGCCCGGTTTTTTCGTTTTTTGCAAAGCTCTGTCGCGGACTGGTCCCCGCTCTTTCGCAACCGGACCGCGCGCCGGCGATAACCCCGGTGCCGTCGTTGTTCCATGCGGAGGCTCGCTAGCCGTGAGGGGTGGCATCGGTTTTTGATGAGATGGTGGCGTTGCGGATGGAGTACGGACACCGCGCGGAGCGGGGCTGCGCACAACGGCAGCTGGCGTGGCTGTAATCCCTCGTGCTGGAAGTGTAGGCGACGCCACAGGCGCGATTGGCTTTGAAGCTGCAGGTGGTCTTGTCGCCTGAGTTGGCGAAAGTGCAGGCCGAATCGCCGAAGTCGGCGGGATCAATGGCGAGGACTCAGTACTTGCTTCCGCCGGTTTGACGAATGTTTTCTGTGCAACGTCGGGTGGCGGCGTTGATTCCGACTTAATTTTTGCGCGCGCTCTTTCGGCCGCTTGTCGGTCGGCGATTCCTTCCCACCCTCGGTCAACAGTCGTCTGTGTGATTTTTTCCTTTACGCTGCGCGGGCGGTCAGCGGGCTGAGCCTTGGCTATTATTGGAGCGGGGACCTGAATTACTGCGCCTTTAATCACAGGACGCGGATTTCCCGTCTGAACGTTCACCGTACTTTCCCGCTCAAGGCGGAGGCGCTCGATTGGCCGCTGAGTGCGTGCGCGAAGCTCATCATAGCTAGGCCCCTGGTTTACAATGATCGTGTTGTTGTAAGTGATGCTCGTAACGTTGGTTGTCTCGTTAACGATTGTCACGTTGCGCTCGGCCGGAACCAGTGCAGTCTCGACACGCTGCGCGCCAAACTGATTCGTCGGAACGAAGGAATATTGCTCCGGACCGATGTCGTAATAATTGTCAGCCCAATTGTGAATCCCGGAGCGCCGATCGAACCGCGCCTCCGGAGGCAAGGGCGCCCAGCCGACATAATCGTTGCTCTTCCGCCACGACACCCATGCCGGCGCCCATTCTTCGCCTGGAACCCACACCCATCCTATGTTGCGCAACCGTGTCCAGCGCCCGTAATGATACGTGGCCCAGCCGAACGGCTCTTCGGATACCCACGTCCAACCGGCGTCGGTGTACACCCAGCGTCCGTTCGTGTAAGGACGCCACGTCCGTGATCGCTCGGCCTCGCGTGGTTGAAAGACATATCCGTAGGTCGAAGTTTCGCGCCAGACGCCATGCGGCTCCAGCCCGTTGTAGAAGGTAGAATAGGAAGCGGTGGGAGAATTTTCAGAACTATCACTTCGCGGCGCTTGAAAGGGCGTCTGCGCATTCTCAGCTACCGGGACGTTTACGGTGGCTTGCTCTTTTTGAGCCATCGCTGCCCCGCGCGCCTCGATTTCACTTTTTCGCCTGGCGAGCTCTTCCTCTGCTTTAGCCTGGCGTTCCTCGGTGAGGCGTTTCTGTACTTGTCGCTCAATTTCAGCGTTTCGTGCTTCCTCGCTCTGCTGTTTTTGACAGGAACAAAATACTGCGAGGCCAATAATTACAGGCACAACCAAGAATTTATTCATGTTCGAGATTAGACCGTGGTTCATTGACGTTATTCGAACAAAGTAGATAACACGCATCATTCCAGACGCAGCGCGGCAATTGCATTCATGACCTGCTGGCTTAGTCGCTGGTTAAGATTTTTTCCCGGCTGATCAAGATCGGCCACTGTAAAAAAGATCGGGTTCCCGATAACGATGGTAATTGGCACAAGCCGAAGCCGGCCGCCGCCGCGCGGCAGCGCTTCGCGAGCGCCGAAGATTCGCATCGGCACGACCGGCGCAAGCGTTTTGGCGATTATCAAACCCAAACCCGGTTCCGCCGCTTGAAGGTTGCCATCGAGGGTACGGGAGCCTTCCGGAAAGACCAGGATGCCGTTACCGGCTTGTAAAACGCGGATCATTCCTTTGATAGCGCTACGATCAACGCCTTCCTGATTTACCGGGATCACGTTCACCTTTGGCAAAACCCAGCCCAATAGTGGAACGTTCAAAAGCGTTCGGCGGGCGAGAAAATAGATCGGTCTATCGCACGTGATCCCGGCGAGCGGCGGATCCAGATAGCTTTGGTGATTCATCGCCAGAATCACCGGCCCGCTCTGAATCATCCGCTCCCGATGAATAATCCGAAACCGAAACAACAATCGGCCAGCCAGCCGGCTTAAATGATAGCCAACCCAATAATAGAAATTCATTCGCCGAGCGTGCGATTTGTGAACTGAACATCGCTAATCGGCAAACCTGCTTGCTCAAGCCGCATGATTATCTCCGTCACTACCTGCTCCACCGTCACATTCGAAGTGTCGATGAGGTGAGCGTCTTTCGCTTTTACCAGTGGTGAGACGGCGCGTGAGACATCATCGCGATCGCGAATGGTGATTTCGTCACGCTCACCTTGTGCGGCACGACGTTGCAGCCGCACCTCAGGAGAAGCATC
>DATENK010000028.1:0-2194 GCA_035275085.1 Verrucomicrobiia bacterium
GTCTCACTCAGCGGCACCATCAACAATCATGTCGATCGCGACCGCGGCTGGACTGTTGAACTTGCGTTTCCATGGAAAGGAATGTCCGCCCTTTCAAAAGACCTGCCCCCGGCCCATGGCCAGATCCTTCACATGGATTTCTCCCGCTTTAACACCTACAAAGCGGCCCCGCCGGCGAATGATTCGGGCGGCTGGGTCTGGACGCGTCACGGCATCTGGGACTCGCACATCCCCGAATGCTTTGTCAGGATGCGTTTCGCCACGAACGCCGTGAACAAGCCGTTATCGGAACCGAGGCCGAATCAGTGAGGGCTGCGCGTCCTTTAGACTCGGCGTGCCCCCCACAACCCCATCGGCGCATGCAGTCTTGTAACCGCCGACCAGGAGGTATAAATAAAGGTATGATTTTGTCGCGCCGCCAGATGCTGCGGCGGTTTGCCAATGGGTTCGGCCTGCTTGGGCTGGCCGGGCTGTTCGGAGATGAATTGCTGGCCTCCGCCCTGAATCCATTGGCGCAACGGCCCGGCTTATTTCCTGGCCGCGCGAAGCGGATCATATTCCTCTTCATGTCCGGCGGCCCGTCGCATGTGGATACATTCGATCCCAAGCCCCGTCTCGCGCAGGACAACGGCAAGCCCCTGCCTTTCGAGAAACCCAAACTGGAACGCACGCGGACAGGCAACATCCTTCAATCGCCGTTTACGTTTCGCAAATATGGCCAGGCGGGCACAGACGTAAGCGAACTCTGGCCGCATCTCTCCACGTGCGTTGACGATCTCTGCGTCATCCGTTCCATGGTCGCCGACAACATCAATCATAACGGCGCATGCTTGCAAATGAACACCGGTGAACAGGTGTTCTCGCGCCCGAGCATGGGTTCATGGTTGTTGTATGGCCTCGGGACCGAAAACCGCAATTTGCCCGGCTTCGTGGTGATCAGTCCATCCCAACCGGCGCAGGGCGCGCCGCTGTGGAGTTCGAGCTTTTTGCCCGCCGCGTATCAAGGGACCCTTGTGACTGATCTCAAGAACCCGATCGCAAACTTGCAGAACCCGCGTCGCAGTTTATCTGAGCAGCGAAAGCACCTCGATTTATTGAATCAGTTAAACGAACTACACAGGTCCCAACGCGAGGAAGATAGCCGTTTGAGCGCGCGCATTGAATCCTTCGAACTTGCGTTTCGCATGCAGGCGCAAGCTCCGGAAGCTTTTGACGTCGAAAGCGAATCGCCGGCCACAAAGAAGTTGTATGGCGTGGGAGAGACAGCGACGGACATTTTCGGCCGGCAATGCCTGATGGCTCGAAGGCTCGCGGAGCGCGGCGTTCGCATGGTGCAAGTGTATCACACGCAAACCTCGAAGCGCTCGAGCTGCCAGCTTTGGGATCAGCACGGCGGATTGCGCACGGAGCTTCCCAATAATTGCGCGGCCGTGGACAGACCGATCGCCGGTTTGATCACTGACCTGAAAGCACGAGGATTGCTCGACGATACTCTGGTGCTTTGGGGAGGCGAATTTGGCCGAACCCCCACGGCCGAAGGCACCGATGGCCGCGAGCATCATCCCTTCGGCTTTACGATGTGGCTGGCCGGCGGCGGTATCCGTGGCGGCATGACATACGGTGCGACCGACGAGTTCGGGTGGCACGCGATCGAAAACAAAGTCCACGTCCACGATCTGCACGCAACGATCCTGCACCTGATGGGTATGGATCACGAGAAACTGACCTACCGCTATAGCGGTCGCGATTTCCGCCTGACGGATGTGCATGGGCACGTTGTTCGTGATATCTTAGCCTAATAGATATGCGAACGATCTCTTTGGTGCTCCTGTGCCTGCTTTGTGTCGGTTGCCGCAGCACCTATTACTCGGTTTGGGAGAAACTTGGGAAGCATAAGCGCGATCTGCTCAAGGATAACGTGCAGAAAGTCCGCGATGACCAGCAAGCGGCGGCCGAACAATTCAAGGACGCGCTCACGCGGTTGAAAGAGATTACGGGCTTCCAGGGCGGCGACCTCGAAAAAATCTACGATCGCCTGAACGACGATTACAAACGCAGCGACGCAAAAGCCACGGCGGTCCGCAACCGCATCCGCGAGGTTGAGCAAGTGGCCAACGATCTTTTCAAGGAATGGGAGCAGGAAAGTTCGACCATCAAGAGCCCCACTTTGCGCGCGAGCAGCAGCAGCAAGCTG
>DATENK010000029.1:0-6481 GCA_035275085.1 Verrucomicrobiia bacterium
TACGCAGTGGGAGTAATATTAGTTGTTTCGCTGGCGATCTTTTACGACTTCGCGCTGTATCGTAATCTGTCGACGATTGAAGGGATGGATGCCGCGCAACTGGCGCGGAATATTGCCGAAGGCAAGGGTTATACGACCGGCTTCGTGCGCCCATTCAGCATTTATCTTTTGCAGAAGCACCATGGCGAAACGAACAAACTGCCTGAATTACACCCCGATCTGGCGAATGCGCCGGTTTACCCCGCCCTGCTCGCGGCCGCACTGAAGTGGCGGCCGCAGAAATACGAGATCACGACCGGCATTGAGAAATTTAAAATTTACGCGCCGGATCTCTTTATCACGGCCGTGAACCAGGCGTTATTCCTTATTGTGGTGGCGTTGGTTTTTTTGATCGCATGGCGGCTGTTTGACCCGTCTGTGGCATGGGTGGCGGCCGGCATCGTTTTAGGGACTGAGATGTTGTGGCGCTTCAGCAATTCCGGTTTGCCGACCATGCTGCTCATCGTCTTTTTTCTGGGACTGTGGTGGGCGCTCACGCGGATCGATTTCCTGGGACGCGATCCCGTGGATACGCACGACAAACAGATTCTTTTACTTTCGGCGCTAATCGGTGTTTGCCTCGGTCTCGGGATGTTAACCCGCTACAGCTTCGGATGGGTAATTATTCCGACGGTCGCGTTCTTGAGTTCGACTGCCGCTCGCAACCGCGTTACCGCCGCAGTGGTTGCGGCACTCCTGGCAGGTGGGATCGTCACGCCGTGGCTGATGCGCAATTACGAGTTGAGCGGCACGTTGTTTGGCACCGCCGGTTACGCGCTATTTCACCAGGGTTTCTCGTTTCAAGGTTTTGAACTCGAGCGCAGCCTGCACCCCGATTTCAGCCTGGTTCGTTCTGCTGAGTTCGCTGGCAAACTGTTGCGTAACGGCCGGGACTTGCTGGCGACCATTCCCAACCTTGGCGGCAGTTGGATGAGCGCGTTGTTTATCGCGGGACTGCTGCTGCCCTTTCGCAACGCGGTTCTCGGCCGGATGCGTTGGTTCGCGGTATCGTGCCTTGGCGCGCTGCTGTTCGCGCAGGCGCTGGGTGAGACTGAACTGAGCAAGGAATCTCCCGGGATAAACTCGGAGAATTTGTTAATCATTGTATTCCCGGCAGCGGTGATTTACGGCACGAGCCTGCTGTTTAATCTCTTGGAACAATTTGCCGCGCCAGCGACGCGGTTCATAATTATTGGCATTTTTTTCCTGCTTGCGACCGCACCGCTAATCATGGCGTTTTTTGTTCCGCACCCTTCGCCTGTCGTTTATCCGCCATATGCGCCGCCCTGGATTCAATCCAAGGCGGACTATATTGAAGGGAACCGGTGGGTGGTTTCAGACATCCCATGGGCAGTGGCGTGGTATGGGAATCGCACAGGTGTCTGGCTGCCATTGAAACCAGGCAACCCGACGAATGTGCATGAAAGTTTTTACGAAGTGCGCAACCTGCATTCCACCGCAGCGCTATATCTGACAGCCAAAACACTGAAAACAATCGATACCCAAGCAGTCTTGCAATGGCGCCACGCGGAGGCCGACGACAAGGATTGGGAGACCTTTCGCGGGATAATAGTGGATTTGGGAGAGCAACTCTCGCGCGCCAATGCGCCGGATGAAACGCTTTCGCGCCTCAAACAGGCATATCAAGTGACGCAGAAGCATTGGGCGCGTGGCGGGGGAGACACGTGGGAGAGCTTGGTGTTGGGAGTAGTTATTAATCAGGAAGTTCCTGCGGGTTTCCCGCTGCAGAAGGCGCCCGAACCTTTATGGCACGAAATATTTTTAACAGATTCTGAACGCTTAACCAAAAAACCTATCAAAGGCACAGAAACTGAACAGAAACCTTAATCCCGGGGGTTTCTGAAACTATTTGACATTAACGGCTGCTTCGGGCAAATCGTGGCAGTCGTTTTGCTATAAGGCAGTGCAAATTGGTTGGTTTCATTAAGAATAGAACATGAAAAAACTTATCGCTTCGGCAGGACTGGTCGCCATTGGCGCGACGGGACTGAAGGCTCAGTATGCACCGGGACTCTCACGGACAGAGAGCAGTAAGCCATGGAGTATATCAGCTTCATTGCGCGGCTTCTACGATGACAACTACTTCGCGCAGCCGAAGGACCTCAAAGACGATAGCTTTGGGTTCGAAGTTCGTCCACGCGTTGCATTTAACCTGCCAAGGGAACAAACCTTCATTGGCGGCGCGTATACGTATTCCATGAAATACTATGACGCGCGCGAGGACGATCCAATCGATCACAGCCACGAAGTCGATTTGAGAATTGAGCACCGCTTCAGCGAGCGGCTCAAGGTGAACCTGAATGATAATTTTGTTTATGCACAGGAACCGGAAGTCGTCGAAGGCTCCGGCACCACGCTGACCACTTTCCGCACGGACGCCGATGTGATGCGCAATCGCGCGTCGGCCGAAGTGACGGCCCGTGCGACCGAAAGCCTGGGCGTAAGCTTCGGGTACGAGAATGGTTGGTACGATTATCAGGATGACAATGATCCCGGCTCGCGCTCGGCATTGCTGGACCGCCTAGAGCATCTCATCCGTTTGGACGCACGCTGGCAGGCCAATCCGGACCTGGTGGGGATCGTCGGGTATCAGTTCAATCTCATCAATTACACGGCCGACGAGTTCCTCGTCGCTCCGACACTCTTAGTACCAAATCCACTCAAGAGCGGTGATCGCGATACACGGTCACATTTCGGTTATGTCGGTGGTGAATATACGCTTTCCGAAGAGTTGAGTTTTGCCGGCCGCGTCGGCGTGGAATATATCGAGTACACCGAGTTGGATGATACCGAACTGAGCCCGTATGCGGACGTCAACGGCACGTATCGTTATGTGCCGGGCAGTTACGTGCAAGTCGGAGTGCGTCATCGTCACAATCCGACGGACCTCGCTGGAACCGGTACCGCGGGAAGCGTGACCAAGGACCAGGAGACGACCACTCTGTACGGGTCGGTGCATCACCGCATCACAGCGCGGATTGCTGCGAATCTGGTCGGTCAATACCAGCGTTCGGTATTCAATGGCGGGCTGTTGGACGGCGATATCGACAACTTCTTTTTAGCGGGTGTAAACCTGCAGTACGAGATTAACCAGAACTGGTCGGCTGAGGCCGGTTATAATTACGATCGTTTGGATTCAGATGCGGGCGGGCGCAGTTTTTCGCGCAACCGCATCTACGCAGGCGTGCGCCTGCAATACTAACGGCAAGCCTAAGGCAGGTCGGTCGTAGTTGATTATCGGGAGGCTGGGAATACTGGCCTCCTTTTTTTGATTTTATATGGAAGCAAATAAAACGTTCAACGCACCTGAAGCAAAACTTCATTTTCTGGACTATTGGCGGATCATCCGCATTCGCAAGACCGTGATCTTCGCGGTGTTCCTGCTGGTGGCAGCGACCACGACATTGGTCACGTTCATGTTGCCGGAAACGTTCTCGAGCATGGTCCGCATCCGCGTGGAAAAGGACGCGCTGGACGTCGGCGGCATTGGCGAGAATAATCGCGGCGCCAATAACTTCGACCCGTTCTGGGTGCAGGACCAGTTCGAGACCATACAATCCAAGGTCATCCTGTACAATGTTATTTCGAACCTGAACCTCACGAAAAAATGGGCGCCCAAGTTCAAGGAGACCGAGTTGCCGCAGGACCTTACCTTTCAGCTTCTCCAGGGGCAGATTGATGTGCGCCAATCGCGTAACACCAGTTTGATCGAAATCCACGCGTTCAGCGAAGACAAGCGCGAAGCGCGCGATTTGGCCAACGAGATCGCCAAAGTCTACAAGGACTACCGCTTGAACGAACGTCGCCAGATGACCAAGGGCGGCATTGATATCCTTCGGAAACAATGGACCGACCAAAATGTGGCGGTTTCAAATATGCAGGTCCAGGTCGACATCCTCAAAGCGAAGCTGGGAATTTCTGATTTCGAGGCGATGTCGGGTGGCATGATGAGCTCCGGGGGCACGCCCGAACCGGAAATCCTGCGCAAACTCGAGGGTCAACGCATCGAGAAACAGGCGACCTACCGCGGTATTGAAACGCTTTACAACTATCTTACCAAACTGGAAAAGCCTGAATTGAAAAAGGCCGTGGTCACTGCTTCGCCGGACGTGCAGCTCACCGAGTTGATGCAGCAACAGGCGATGGCGGAGCAGAAATTGGCCGACCTCATTGAGAACGTCGCAGCCGAGCATCCGGACGTAAAGCGTATTTCCCGCGTTCTCGCTCAGATAAACAAGCAAGTCGAAGATCGGCTCGAAGGCATTATGCGCGGACTCGAGGCCAAAAGAGACGCGGAAAAGGCAGAGCTCGATGAGCTGACAAAAGAGGTCCAACGCTATCGTGATTTCGACATCCAGAAGGCCATCGAGCGGCGTCCTTATTGGCAGGCCAAACGGGACCTCGAAAGCCTGCAGATGGTGCGCGAACGCCTGAATCTGAAGATCATTCAGGAAGAGGTCGATGCGGCGATTCCGAAAACGGGCATTGTGGCCATCATCGATCCCGCTGAGGTGAGCCTCAAACCCGACCGGCCGCGCAAAGTGCTGAACATCACCCTCGGTGTCATCATCGGCTTAATCGTCGGCGTCGGCCTGGCATTCTTCATCGAATACCTGGATACGAGCGTGAAGACCATCGACGATGTCGAGCGCGCATTGCAGGCACCCGTGCTGGGCGTCATTCCACAGAACGTCGGCTCGCTGCTGGACGAAGGACCGGACAGTCCGCATGCGGAAGCGTACCGAGTCTTGCGAACTAACATCATGTTCTCGCAAAAGGAGTCGAAGCTAAACACGATGACCATCGTCAGCGGCGGCGCCGGCGAAGGAAAGTCCACCACCACGTTTAACCTTGCCGTTGTGTTCGCGCAGAACGGCCAGCGGGTATTGATCGTTGATTCGGACCTGCGACGCCCGAGCATCCACAAGTTGTTTAAGGTGTCGAATTCGATTGGCCTCACCAATTATCTGCTCAAGCAAAACACGCTCGAGGAAGTCATTCAAACCACGATGCTCTCGACGCTGGACTTTCTGCCCAGCGGCAAGTTGCCCAGCAGCTCGATGGGCGTCCTTAGCTCCAATCCCATGAAGGAGTTGATTAAAGAACTGAAGCGCCGATACGACTGGGTGTTCTTTGATTCACCGCCAATTATGGGCGTCAGTGACGCCTCGATCCTCGCGAGCGAAGTGGATATGGTCCTTCAGGTGATCCAGTACCGCCGCTATCCGCAACCGATGACCATCCGCGCCAAGCAGATGATCGAAAAGGTCGGCGGCAACCTGCTGGGTATCGTCCTGAACAACATTAGCATGGCCTCTGACGAGAATTATTACTACTACAGCGGCTATTATTATGATTACTATTCCAAGCAGGACGACGATGCGGACGGCAAGCCGGCTGGCAAATCCAGCAAGGCCCCCGCGGCGCAGGAGCAAGCCAAAGTTGAGATTAAACCAAAATACTGATCTACTGTCAGATTAGTGAGACGAATGAGCATTATGAAAAAGCAATTGAAGGCTGCGGTCGCGCTGCTGCTGGCTGGCTTCGTTTTGGCCGGCTGCTATAATCCCAAGTCCGATGCGCCAGTGGGAGGCTACGCTGGGGCGCAGACCGGCGCCCCCGGAGCGACCAACCCGGAACTGGCGCCAGTGTATACTCAGCCCGTGCCAACGTCCCCGACGCCGGCCTCCACCTCGCCTATGTTGCGCGTCGGTGACATGGTAACCGTCGAGTGGTTTGACACGCCGACCCTGATTCCCCAGTACAAAGAGCGTATTCGCGACGATGGCAAACTCATATTGCCTCTGAACGTGACTGTCCAGGCTGCTGGAAGGACGGTGGCTCAACTGCAGGACGATATTCGCAACGCTTACGTTCCCAAGTATTACAATCATCTGACCCCGAGTGTGAAAACGGATGAGCGGGTTTACTTCGTCGGCGGCGAAGTGCGAGTGCCGAACCGTCAGTTCTTCCAGGAAGGCATCACCGTGCTCCGCGCCATTGACACTGCCGGCGGCTTCACGGATTTTGCCAACCGAAGCCGTATCGAATTGCGGCGTGAAAATGGCAAGTCGGTCAGCGTCAATTGGAAAAAGGCCATGAAGGATCCCAAGTTGGATCCGGTCGTCTACCCTAACGACCAGATTATCGTTCACAAGCGTTCCTTCTAGTGGTCGAATTAAGGGTTCTTTCCGGTAAACAGGCGGGCGCCAGTGTGGTAGCCCGCCGTTTTCCTTTTGTCGTGGGACGCGGGGCCGAGGCCAGTCTGCGGCTGGAGGATGAAGGGGTGTTCGACCGGCATTTTAATCTGAATTTCCAGCCACCGGAAGGATTTTTCATTCGTAGCGAGGCAGAAGCAGTCACCGCGGTAAACAACCAGCCTGTAACGCAGGCGCGCTTGCGTTCCGGAGATGTGATCAAT
>DATENK010000030.1:0-4746 GCA_035275085.1 Verrucomicrobiia bacterium
AGAAACCAAGGATCGTGAGATTCGCGACGACGCTGCAAGTCAGCCAAAGTTTGCGGCGGCGCGGATCGCCATGGCGCGCGATGCCCAACCCCACCAGAAAATCGAGAATGCTCGAGAAAATCAGCAGGGCAAGAAATCGATAGTCCCACCACCCGTAAAAAAGGTAGCTGGCAAGAACAATCAAGACGTTGCGGGCGCGCAGATTGTTGCGCAGAAGCCAATAAAGGAGCAGAAAGGCCGCGAAAAATTGCAAGAAAATCCCGGAGTTAAAGAGCATGCGTAGATGCTTTTATCGCGACTGAAATTGACTCACAGCCTGTTTTTATTATTCTAGAGGAGACAAACCAGACCAAGCCTTAAGATTCGTTCGCATGCAGCGCCGTCTCCCCAGTGGATTCACTCTGATCGAGCTGCTCGTGGTCATTGCGGTGATCGGGATTCTGGCAGGGCTGTTGTTGCCAGCCATCGCTAAAGCAAGGGAGCGCGCCAGGGCGGCCCATTGCATCAGCAATTTGAAGCAAGTCGGCGTGGCGGCGCACATGTATATGCACGATTTCGAGGGCATCCTGCAGTTGGACGCAACTATTCCGGATCCCAACATCACATGGGGAACAATTTTGTTCACGAATCTGCATCTTGACGCGAAGGACATTTTTGTATGTCCGTCGTACAAGCCTTTTCGCTGGGAGCACTGGCAAAATATCTATGGCATCCGGCGCGATCCGCCTACCAATTGCGTTCGTGGGCCAGCCGGAGTGTTTTTCAGGGCGGATTGCATTTCAGACACGACCGAATACCTCCTCGCCGCGGACACGACGTCCCAAGGCGTGGCGGGCTGGACGGCGCGGCAATGTTACATTTTCAAAGCAGCCGGACCTGCGAAGAACATCCACGCGCGGCATAACGGCCGCGCGAACGGGTTGTTTTTGGATTCGCACGTCGAAGCTTGTAACCGACCGCGGCTAGAGGGCCTTGGAGTGCCAGTCGAGTATGGACCCGATACGGTGGTTGGGTACTTCCCATGAAGCGGCGGTTGGGGGGAGTAATCGTGTTGGCGTTGGCCGCAGTCGTGGTTTGGTATTTTACACGAGGTGACGAGCAAGACGCCGCATTCCGTTCGCGGCGGTCCGCTACGCGAATGCTTGGCAAATATCTGGCAAAAAAATACCCGCAAGGACATGTGGTGATTATCTCCAATCCCTTCACGGCAGTCAGTCCATCACGGGAGATCATCAAAATGGAGCAGGCAGGCATTACCGGCTTGCGAGAAGGATTTGGTAAGAACAGGCTTTTGAAAGTGGTGCTGCCGGAACTCAAACCGACAGCGCGCACGGACCCACGATCATTGCTTGCCGATCCTGAAACCCCCACACCTTTGAGTTACCTCGTCACGGACGATGCGTTCGACAAGGTCACCGCCGACGCAGACCTGGCAGTGAGCCTAATCGGGTTGCCCGTGGAATTGCAGCGTGTCGAAACGTGGCAGAATCCGGGCAAGCCCAGGTTCGCACTTTTGCTTCCGGATTTACGGATGATTGGGAATCGTGCAGCCGTACGCGCAGCCATGAAAAATGGGAAGCTCGCAGCGTTTGTGTTCGCGAATCCTGATCGGGCGAACGCGAAGACGCCGTTTGTGCTAGCTACCCCCGAAACTCTGGACAGCCTTGCGCAGCAATTCCCGACGCTATTGCCGCCCGATTAATTCAGGAGCTTGATCCGGTAAAAGGCCGATGCACCCGCGAGCTCAGTAACCGTTGAAGACAGCGCGCTGGTAGGGGAATCTACGTCCGACCAGCTATTGGGCGTCAGTTTGGTGGAGCGTTGGACCTGATAACGATGGACAGTGCTCGTGGCTCCGGCGAGAACATCGTAGAGCTGTGATTGAGGCCCATCCCATTCTAACGTAATAGAATTCTGGTTGCGGCTGATGGTTCGGACGCGCGGCTTGGGATGGAACCCGATTACCCCGCGCACCGACAATCCTATGTTCAACCAGGGCGTGGCAGTCCAGCCCTGAAAGGATGAGCCGATTCCCCAGCTTGTTTGGACGTAAACCAATTCGGTGCCGTACTCGGGGTATTCCTGGTAACCAAAGATCATGACGCCGTGGATGGGCGGGTTTGCCCGTTGCATTCCGGAAAGTGAACGCGAGGTTTCGTTCGTCGGCTGAAGAAACACGAGCAACGGATAGCCGGCGTCGATTTCAGCCTTCACATCCTGGTAGGTAAAACCGTTCGTGCCGGGAGCCTCCGGGTTGAAGTCAGCCAATTGCGTAAATACGTCGGCGTCATAGCCGCGCCAGCGCGTCCAGGCGCGCAGCCCCGATTGAATGTCGACGGCGGGTAGTCCGGCATTGGTCGGCGGAACATAGTTCGTTCGGCGCACGCCCTTCATGTCCCAGTAAACGAAAGAATAGGCGTCAATGTTCCCGTCACATTCGTTGGCCATATTGGTCCATTTTTTCTGACTCAAGCCGATGAAATCGCCGATACAATCAGGTGAGTGCTCCGGGCGCCCGGCAGTCATGTACGGGTCTTCGACGGTGCTTTCATAGCTGTAGCTGGAGTCATTGTTATAATACAACCAGTAATCATCGATATGCCCGGGCCGATCTGCGGGGCGTCCGTCGACCCCTGCTTTGCTCGCCCACAGTGAACGTATTCCGTTATTATCACCAAAGTCATTTAAGGGTGCGACACCACCTGCGGTTGGGCCGGCATAAAAATTCTGCATGCCGTGGCGGTCCCAATACCCCATTAAGTTTCCGCACGCCGTTCCAAAACAGCCAGCATACCATTGGTAGTCCGGGACACCAAGCAAATAGACGTCCTGATCGGCCCTCAATGGCGCAGCCACAACGCACAACGAGGCGAAGGCGACAGCCCATTTGCGGATTGGATTCATTGTAACGATTAAATGCTGAATGTGGCCCTAAAGCAAGTTTGTTCGGCCGTTCTCGGGCCTGTTGCCTCTGCCGCGGATCAGGTGTAGGCTAAGCACAGGAGGGTTGGCTATGGAACCAGTCACGGTACTTACTTTTAATGAGCCGGAACAAGCGGAACCTTTGAAACAAAGGTTAGAAGATGCCGGCATCTCCGCCGCTATCTACGACGAGCGCAGGCTACAGCGCGTATTTCTATCGCGCGAATCGCTCGCGGGTATACGGCTGCGGGTCGACCGAAAGGATTTCGACCGAGCGCGGCTGTTGCTCTTCGGATGGGACAGACACGACCGCGCCTTGAAGGACGCCATCCATTGTCCTGAATGCGGTTCATCGCGCATTCAATTCCCGCAATTCACGCGCAAATTCGTGCTACCCAATTTCGGCGCGCTGCTCTGCGCGGTGGGATTGATGGAATGGAAATTTTACTGCCAGGAATGCCAGCTCACCTGGCCGCGCAAAGAAAATGTTCGTCCCAATCTCGATGTGCTCGGCTGGCCGCGGAAGGCGCCCGCTCAGCGCCATTAGTTCACAAGCCAAGGTTGCCAACCCCGGACGGATTCTGTAGTTCTGTGACGTGTTGACGGTCGCAGAACAACTTCGGCGTGCCCGAGAAGAGCAAAAGCTGACCGTCTATCAGGTCGCCGAAATTACTAAAATCAAGACTGACCACATCCGCGCCCTGGAAGCGGGACGTTACGAAACTTTTGCAGCGCCGGTTTATATTCGAGGGTTTGTGCGCACCTACGCTAAGGCCCTAAAGCTCGACGTGGCGCAACTCTCCGAGACGCTCGATACGGAACTGGGACAAACAAAGAAATTCCGCGAACCACCATCGCTCTCGAATGAGCCGCGTAGCGCACTCGATGTTATCCTCCTGCGGCTCGCGCAATTGAAGTGGCAACGTTGGGCGCCAGTGCTGGCCGTGTTCTTGATAATTGGCGGCGGTGTCCTGGCGTTTCGATCCTGCCAAACCACACAAAAACCTGACCCCCTGAAGAACCTCGGACCTGGACTGTACAAGCCGCCAAGGTCCACCAACTCGGGCGACTTGTTGCCGGTGCCTGGAAGGTAACCGGAGCCTCCTTCATCGTCTCCAACAGCTTTCGTGGTGGGACTTTGTGAAAAAATTCACAAATTCATCTTGCCTCACATTTTTCACGCGCTTACGTTGCAATCGCGGACGTTGGCTGCATATGAAAAGCGTCGAATACGGGTACGATTCGCGGATCGAAGGTGACGTGGTCCACACGCGGGTGGATGCCGCGCTGAATTGGTTCCGCAAAAACTCCCTGTGGCCGATGCCCATGGGCCTCGCTTGCTGCGCCATTGAATTGATGGCGGCAGGCGCGAGCCGCTTCGACATTTCGCGCTTTGGTTCCGAGGTCATGCGATTTTCACCGCGGCAATCCGATGTCATGATCGTAGCCGGGACAGTTACTTACAAAATGGCGCTAGCGGTGAAGCGCATTTACGATCAGATGGCGGAACCGAAATGGGTGATCGCCATGGGGGCGTGCGCTTCGACTGGCGGGATGTATCGCAGTTACGCCGTCCTGCAAGGCGTTGACAAGATCATACCGGTGGATGTCTACGTCGCGGGTTGTCCGCCCCGTCCCGAGGCACTGCTCGATGCTTTGCTGAAGCTGCAGAAGAAGGTAGCTAAAGAACCGGTGGTCGAAACATTGACGATCGCATCCGCCTTCAAAAAACAGGAGCGCGTGGAAGAACCCGTGCACTGAGAGACAACGAGTTGCCATGGGACCCCTGGATCTTGCCAATAAGTTGATTGCGCAATTTGGCTC
>DATENK010000031.1:0-11025 GCA_035275085.1 Verrucomicrobiia bacterium
TTCAAGGGCGTGACCCTGTTTCCCACGAATGAAATCCATCAGAAGCTGAAAATGGGCGCCGGCGAAATCTTCACGCCGAAAGGACTGTCGCGCGACGTGGAGATCATCCAGGACATTTTCGGCACCAAAGGCTACATCGACGTGGCCGTCGCGGCGCGGCGCAAACCAAACGTGCAGACCGGCACGATGGATTTGTTGTATGAAATCGAGGAAGGAAACAAATCGTACATCGAGAAGATCGAGATCAAGGGCAATACTAAAACCAAAGACCGCGTGATCCGCCGCGAATTGTCGGTCTCACCCGGCGAGGTCTTCGATATGGTGCGGGTGAAACGCAGCCGGCAACGCCTCGATGGCTTGCAATATTTCGATCGCGTCGACACACATGCGGAACCGACCGACGTGCCCGATCGCAAAAATCTCGTGGTGGCTGTTAGCGAGCGCAACACCGGGAACATCGCCCTCGGCGCAGGATTCAGTTCGGTGGACAGCATTCTCGGGTTCGTCGAGCTGACACAGGGAAATTTTGATTTATTTAATCCGCCTTATTTTATGGGCGGCGGCCAGAAGATGCGTTTGCGCGCACAGGTTGGCGCAGAACGGCAGGACTACGAACTGACGTTCATCGAGCCCTGGTTCCTCGGACGCAAGCTCGCGTTGAGCGTGGACCTCTATCACCGCGAACTGCGCTACGTCAGCCGACACGACTTCTATGACGAGCGTCGCACCGGTGCGCGCTTCGGACTGACCCGCGCCTTAGGCAGCGATTTCCTGATTGGCGGCGTGAGTTACACGATCGAAAACATCGGCATTTTTGATGTGCCGACAAACGCGCCTCCGGCGATTCAGGACGAAGAAGGTGACCGACTGGTGTCGAAGGTCGGCGTGTCGCTGGTGTTCGATACGAGCAACAGCGTTTTGCTCCCGGACAAAGGGCAGCGCACTGAAGCGCGCGCGGAATTGGCGGGCGGTCCTTTCGGCGCCGACACAGACTTTTACAAGCTGGAACTGACCTCGCACTGGTTTTTCCGCGGCTTCTATGAAGGCCACGTGCTCGAGGTCGCCGGCGGCGTCGGCACGGTAAAGGAGTATGGCAATTCAGACAGCGTGCCGCTGTTCGACCGGTGGTTCCTGGGCGGGATCAATTCCTTGCGCGGCTATCGCTATCGGGATGTCGGCCCCAAGCAGGATGGCGAACCGATTGGTGGCAAAACCTATTGGTTGGGGTCGGTCGAATATAGCGTCCCGATCATTGAACGATTACGGTTTGCGGCGTTCTATGACATTGGTATGGTGTACGAGGATGCGTTCAGCTTTAAAGAGAATAGCGACACCGGTTTTTATAACGACAACTGGGGCGTGGGTGTGCGCTTGAACATCCCGCATCTGGGTCCGCTGCGGCTGGATTACGGCATTCCCATCAAGTCCGACGAGGACAATAAAAGCAGCGGGCGTTTCCAGTTCAGTGTGGGATACAAGCGCCCGTTTTAAAAGCATATGAAAATTATTTACTCATCTCTGGTTCTCTTGACCTGTTTCACGTTCTCTGTTTGGGGGCAGGGAAAAATCGCGATCGTCGATCTCCGCAAGGTGTTTGATGATTATTACAAAACCAAGGCCGCTGATGCGCAATTAAAGGACCAGGCTGCCGACCTCGCCAAGGAAAGCAAAGCGTACATGGAGCAGTACCAGAAAGCTTCCGACGACTATAAGAAGTTTTTGGATGAAGCCAACAATCAGGCGGTCTCAGGGGACGAACGCGAAAAGCGCAAGAAAGCGGCCGAGGGCAAGCTGGTCGAAATCAAGGAACTGGAAACCACCATCCGGCAATTCGACAATACCGCCCGCACTACCCTGGAGGAAAAAAAGCGCCAGATGCGGGAAAAAATTCTCGGCGCCATCCGCGATATCATTAACGCCAAGGCCAAAGCCGCCGGTTATGCAATGGTCATCGATGTCGCCGCCGAGTCCGTGAACCAGACACCCGTGGTGATGTACAATAATGGCGACAACGACATCACACAAGCGGTCCTCCAGGAACTAAACGCCTCCGCGCCGATCATCCCGAAATCAGAGCAGGATACGCGCAAGAAAGAGCCTCCGGATCCAAAGAAAAACCCGCTACTGGGAAAGTAGACCGATGAACACCGAGCAGCAGATTGCCGGCTTTCGCGAGGCTTACGGCCGCCTGCGGGATGAGTTGGGCAAAGTCATTGTTGGGCAGGATGCGATTGTCGATGGCGCGCTCACGGCGCTGATGGGCGGTGGCCATGTGCTCTTGGAAGGCGTCCCCGGCCTGGGCAAGACGCTATTAGTGCGAACTCTCAGCCAGGTTTTGGATTTGGCCTTCAATCGCATCCAGTTCACCCCCGACCTCATGCCCGCCGACATTTTGGGGACAAATATTGTCATGGAAACCCAAGGCGGCCGGCGCGAGTTCCAGTTCCAGAAAGGCCCCATTTTCGCGCATCTGTTGCTCGCCGACGAAATCAATCGCGCCACACCCAAAACCCAATCCGCGTTATTGGAAGCTATGCAGGAGCACAGCGTCACTGCGGGTGGAGAAATCCGCAAGCTCGACGAACCCTTCTTCGTCATGGCCACACAGAACCCCATCGATCAGGAAGGGACATACCCGCTGCCCGAGGCACAACTGGACCGTTTCTTCTTCAAATTACTCGTCGGTTATCCGAGCGGCGCTGAACTGACCGAAGTGCTGACACGCACCACTGAGCGCCGTCGACTTGAAGTAAATCGAGTCCTCGCAAAAGATGACTTGCTGCAATTAATGGATCTCGTACGGCAAGTGCCCGTCGCCTCGCACGTCAAGGATTACGCCGTCCGTTTAGTATTGGCAACGCATCCCAAAACCGAAACCGCCGCACCAGTTTCCAATCAGTACTTGCGCTTTGGCAGCAGCCCACGCGGCGCCCAGACTCTCTTGCTCGCCGGCAAAGTGCGCGCGCTCACGGACGGCCGGTTCAACGTAAGTCTCGACGATATTCAAGTGGCTGCCCTGCCGGCCTTGCGTCATCGTTTAATTCTGAACTTCGAAGCCGAAGCCGAAGGAATCACCACCGACCACATAATTTCCCAAATCCTGAACGACGTCCCTCGGGAAGCCGCAGTGGCGGTATAAATATTAACCACGGATGAACACGGAAAAACACGGATTCGAAACTTTTTATCTGTGTTCATCGGTGTCCATCCGCGGTTGATATTATGGGTGCCCTCCTGACTGCCGAACTGCTCCGCCGCCTGGAACAATTTCAGTTGCTCGCTGCTCGCCGCGCGAAGAGTTCAGCAAAAGGCGAACGCAGAAGCCGGGCGCGGGGACAATCGGTGGAGTTCGCGGATTACCGCAATTATGTTGCGGGCGACGACCTCCGTTACCTCGATTGGAATCTTTACGGCCGACTCGAGCGGCTGTTCCTCAAATTGTATGAAGAAGAGCGCGAGCTGCCGGTGCGCATTTTTTTGGATGCCAGCGAATCGATGTCTTTTGGTGAGCCGCGCAAATTCGACTTCGCCCGCCAGGTCGCAGCCGCTGTGGGTTACGTCGCCCTTTGCGGATTTGACCGAGTCACAGTGGCGGTATTTCCGGACAACCCGGACGAAATGGCCATTCGCGGGAGCTTGCGTTCGGTCCGCGGCCGCAAAACATCGCTCACCTTTTTTCAGAATCTTGGACGGCTCACAGCAAAGGGCGCGGCAAGCTTTAACCAGGCATTGCGTCGCGGCGCCCTCGAAGCGCGGCAGGCGGGTGTGGCGGTGGTGCTGAGCGATTTCCTTGATCCGGCCGGGTATGAAGTCGGCTTGAACGCCTTGGTCGGCCGCGGCTTCCAGGTCAACGCAGTCCAAATCCTCGCACCGGAAGAACTGAATCCATCCACCTATGGAGATCTCCGCCTCGTCGATTCCGAGTCCGGCGCCGTCCAGGAAGTGACCTTTGGCAAATTCCGCCTGAAATCCTACCAGCAGACCGTCAGCAACTTCTGCCAGCGGCTGCGCGAGTACTGCCAAAAACACGGCGTCCATTTCTTCAGCGTCAGCTCCGCCGAATCGCTCGATCAGTTGTTGCTAAGGCAATTGCGCGAAGCACAATTATTTGGCTAATGCACTTTCTGGCTCCCATTGCGTTCGCCTTCGCCGCCGCAATTCCGGTGGTGGTGATCTTTTATTTATTAAAACGCAAACGGGTGGTCAAGTTAGTGTCGAGTACGCTGTTATGGCAGCGTTTCCTCGCCGATGCGCAAGCCAGTTCGCCGTTCCAGAGGCTTAGGCACAATTGGCTATTAATAATACAGGTTTTCCTCCTGCTCCTCGCCGTTTTCGCTTTGGCGCGGCCGTATTTCAAATGGCAGACGAAAGAAACCCGACTGCGCGTAATCATCCTTGATGGTTCCGCCTCCATGCAGGCGACCGACGAAGAACCCTCGCGCTTCGAGCGAGCCCGCAAAGACGGGTTGCAATGGGTGAATGGCATGCGCGACGGCGAGCAAATGATGGTCCTGCTGGCCGGCGCCAGCACTGAGGTCAAGCAATCGCCCACCAGCGATAAAGGCGCCCTCCGTCGCGCGCTCGAATCGTGCACTCCCTCCGATGCCGCTGCCGGTCTCGCGGATGCTCTCAAAACTGCAGGCGCCTTCACCTACGAAAAGCGTGGCGAAGAAGAAGTGACTTCCGGCGAAATTCATCTCTTCAGCGACGGAGCAATCCCTCCATTAACCGAACTGGAAAATAAAAACCTGCCGGTCGTTTATCATCGCATCGGTCAGGTCGGCAACAATGCCGGAATCGTCTCCATGGAAGTCCGTGCCAATCCTGAGAATCCCAAAGAACGCGCGGTGTTCGTGGCCGCCGCAAATTTTTCGACCAATCGCCTCACGGGTGAGCTGCAGTTGCGCTTCGATGATAATCTCGTCCAAACCAAATCTGTCGATCTGGCGCCTACAAACACAGTCCCAATCGTCTTCGTCGCACCCCAGTCGCGCGATGGCGTCTTCACCGTTCGCCTCTTGGTCGACGACATTCTCGCCGCCGACAACGAAGCGTCCGCCGTCAGCCTCTTGCCGCAGCCCGTCAAGGTGCTGCTCGTGAGCCGCGGGAATCGCTTTCTCGAAAAAGCTTTGCGCGGTCTGCCCAATGTGGAATTGACGCCCTCCCCTCTGCTTAACGACACCGCCAACACCTTCGATATCGTCATCCTGGACGATATTGCCGCGCCTGCTTTGCCGCGTCCGAACCTGATGCTCTTTCACGTGCCGAACACGAATCTGTTTTCCGCCTGGGAACAAATTAAGACGCCGCCCATCGTGGACTGGAAGAACACCCATCCCTTGCTCCGGTTCGTAAACTTCGACAACGTCCAAGTCGGGGAAACACTCGGCGTCAAGCCCCCGCCCTGGGGTGTGTCGCTCGTGGAATCTCCGCAAACACCGCTCCTCGTCGCCGGCGAACTGGACCAGCGCCGCATCGTCTGGGTGGGCTTTGATCCGCTGCAAAGCACGTGGCCGCTGCGCATCTCCTTCCCGATTTTCATCGCTAACGCCATAGACTGGCTCAATCCCGCCTCCGCCAATGCCGCTCATCTCATGGTTAAGGCCGGCCAGGCTTTTCGAACCTCGCTCCCGCACCCCGTCAGCCAGGCCGAAGTGATCCGGCCTGATGGCACGAAACGCGCCTTGGAATTCGGCGGTGATACGCGTGATGTCGTCTATGGCGACACTGCGCTACATGGCGTCTACCGCCTGAAAGCCGGCACGAACGATATCACCTTCTGCGTTAATGTCATGGACCCGGTCGAAAGCAACATCACGCCGCGGGACGAACTCTCGCTCGGCCGCTATCAAAAGGTCAGCGCCTCGACCGTCAAACGCGCCAACCTCGAAATCTGGCGGTGGATCGCCGCCGCCGCACTGGCCGTTCTCCTTTTCGAATGGTGGTTCTACCACAAGCGAACGGCGTGAGAGTTATTCTCTGCGTCATCACTGCTTTGGTGGCTGGCTGTGGAAAACGGCAAGACCTCGTTACCGTCTACGCGTCGCAAGATCAGGCGTATGCGGAGCCAATTCTTGCTGATTTTTCACGACAAACCGGCATCCGCGTCCACGCCATCTACGACAACGAAGCGGTAAAAACCGTTGGCTTGGTAAATCGGCTTATCGCGGAGAAAAACAACCCTCAATGTGACGTCTTCTGGAACAACGAGGCATTGCGCACGCACCAGTTGGAAGCCAGGCGCGTTCTCGATCGCTGGGTCGCGTTCGGTTTTCGCAGCCGACGCGTTGTCATCAACACAAACCTCGTCTCTTCGCCGCCGAAATCCCTCATCGAGGTTACGAACGCCTTCTGGAAAGGCAAAGTTGTACTGGCTTATCCGCTTTTCGGGACCACAGCCACTCACTTCCTGGCATTGCGCCAGCATTGGGGCGCCGCCGCCTGGGAGCGTTGGTGTCGTGCATTGCAAGCCAACCACCCCCTGCTCGTCGATGGCAATTCAGTCGTCGTTCAGATGGTCGGCCGCGGCGAAGCAGCGATCGGTTTGACCGATTCCGACGATATTGCCGCCGGCCAAAAGCAAGGCTTGCCAGTTCAGGCGCTCCCCTTGGATGAACTTTCGCTCCTCATTCCCAATACCGTAGCGATTATCCGACAGGGGCCGCACGCCGCTGAAGCCCGGCATTTGTTCGATTATTTGCAAACTGACCGCGTCCGCGAAGCCCTGATCGCCGCCTCGGCACTGGAAGCATTAGCCCCCCGTGGGCCGGAATTAAGGGTGGATTGGCCCAAACTGCTCGTAGACCTCGACGCAGGTACAGCAACGCTGAAGCAGGTCTTTTTGCGGTAGCCGGGTGCGTCCCCCGAAACTCCTTCAAAATCCCTGAAAAGTGCCGATTTTCAGGGAGTTGGGCGATTAACAGACACCATGAGCCAGCCGCCGGCAAAGCGCGCCTCCACCTTTGGATGGCGCTCGAATAATTTTTATGTCCGGCTCATTCTCTTTTCCACCGCCCTCGTCATTGTCGCCACCGGCATTTCGGCCCTCATCGTCCTCCAGCTCAAGAGCAAGACGCTCGAAGAGACCCTCGGCAATGAGCTGTTAGCTATTGTCAATTCCACCGCCGCCGCTATCGATGGTGACCTCCACGATGAGATCTCAAAAAAGGACCCCGCCGAAATCGCGGCCGACGAACAATTTCAGGCGATCCGCCGCCATCTGCTGCGCGTGAAGCAGAACAACCACCTTCAGGGAAACGGAAGCCCGATATATACCATGCGCAAGAGCGCGGATTTCGCACAGACGGGCAATTTGGAATTCGTCGTCATGACTGAGCGCAATCAATGGGGCCATTACGCTGTCGGCAGTCGCTATCGTGCTCAGCCCCATGATCTCTCTGCTCTCAACGGCAAAGCTTCCGTCAGTGAGCTCTATACAGACTCCGAAGGCAGTTGGATTTCCGCCGCCGCCCCCATCTTCGATGCCGCCGGAAACGTGGTCGGCATCGTGCAGGCCGATCGCCCCGTTCACTTCTTTCATCAACGCATCCGGGAGCAAGCCGCCCCCCTGATCGTCGGCGCAATCATCAGTGTTGCGCTTGCCAGCCTCCTGGCCATTCTCTTCGCCCGCCGCATGGTCAAGCCAATCGAACAACTCGTCAAAGCCACCGACCGCCTCGGGCGGGGCGACCTCAAGTATCGCGTTTGTATCGAACGCACTGACGAGATCGGCAAACTTGCCCGCAGCCTTAATGCAATGGCCGATGAGCTCAGCCGGTCGCACAAGGACCTTGAACAGGAACACGTCGCCCTGCTGATGGCTCATGAACGCGGTGAGCGCGCCAACATGGAACTCAGCGCCGAAGTCCTCATTCGCAAGCGCGCCGAGGAAGAGAACCGGGAGAAGGCCGAACTGCTCGACAAGGCGCATGACGCCATCATCGTCCGCGACCTTAATAACCGCATCCTGTTCTGGAACAAGAGTGCCGAAAAGCTTTACGGCTGGAATCGCGACGACGTCATCGGCAAGGACATGGATAAATTCCTTCACCGTCCGGAGGACATGGACCCGCTCAAAAATGTTCTCGGCTTCGTGATGGGTCAGGGCGATTGGTCGGGCGAGTTGCGCCAGGTTTCAAAAACCGGCGAGCCGATCATGGTCGAGAGCCGGTGGTCGCTCGTGCGCGACAGCGAAGGCCTCCGCAAATCCATTCTCGTCATCAATACCAATGTCACTGAGCAAAAGAACCTCGAAGAACAATTACTCCGCGCCCAGCGCATGGAAAGCATTGGCACCCTCGCCGGCGGTATCGCCCACGACCTGAACAACGCCCTTACGCCCATTATGGTTTCCGCTTCGTTTCTGAAAACGCGTTCCGACGACGAAACTATTCTGCAGATCGTCGAAAATATCGAGAATAGCGCGAACCGCGCCGCCAAAATGGTGAAGCAGGTGCTCACCTTTGCCCGCGGCGTCGAAGGCGAGCGCGTTCCCCTCAACCCCAAACAGCTCATCGCGGAAATCCAGCGCATCGCCGAAGAAACCTTCCTCAAGCAAATCACCATCAGCACCGAGATCGCCGACGAACTGAACGCCGTCATCGGCGACGCTACGCAGATCCATCAGGTCCTGCTCAATTTGTGCGTCAACGCCCGCGATGCCATGCCCAATGGCGGAAAGCTCACCATCGCCGCCCGCAATGTCACTGTGGATGAGAATTACGTCCGCATGCACGTCGAAGCCAAGCCAGGGTCGTACGTGCTCATCTCAGTCTCAGATACCGGGACCGGCATTCCGCCGGAGATTCGCGAAAAAATATTCGAGCCGTTTTTCACGACCAAGGAATTCGGCAAAGGCACCGGCCTCGGGCTTTCAACCGTGATCGCCATCACGAGGAGCCACGGCGGCTTCCTGAACCTTTATAGCGAAGTCGGCAACGGTACGCGGTTCGATGTTTATCTCCCCGCTCATGCCGCCGTCGAGGTCCCGGTCACCAACACCGAGGACCAATTCCCGACCGGCAACGGCGAACTGATCCTCCTGGTCGACGACGAAGCCGCACTGCGCGAAATCATCGGCAACATCCTCCAGACCTTCGGCTACAAAGTCATCACCGCCTGCGACGGCAACGATGCCCTCATGAAATACGCGCAACACGAAACCGAAATCGCCGCTGTCTTTACCGACATGATGATGCCCTTCATGGACGGCCCGGCTATGATCCGCAGCCTCCGGCGCTTCAATCCCAAAGCCCGTATTATCGCCGCCACCGGCCTCGCCACGCAGAACAAAATCGTTGAGGCCAAACTCCTCGGCGTCGATGCTTTCGTCTCCAAGCCCTACACCGCCGAAAAGCTCCTCAAAACCCTCCAGGACGTCCTCGCCCGGCCCGAAACCGCCGTGGCCGGCGTTTGAGTCCAGAGGGTTCGCAATCGAACGCCTCTAGCATGATCAATCTAATGTGTAGCCTCCCACAGCGCTTGTGCGGTATGAGCATTAACCGTGGCACTCAGTTTTGAATGGGATGACGAGAAGGCGAGAACCAATTTGGCCAAGCATGGGATCAGTTTCGCCGAAGCCTCCACGGTCTTCAGCGATCCCCTCTCTTTAACGATTGCTGACCCGGGGACATTCCCAGGACGAAGATCGCTTCATTATTCTCGGCATGTCCCATCGCGCGAAATTGCTGGTTGTCGTTCGTTACGGAGAGGGGTGATAATATTCGTATCATTTCCGCGCGCTCTGCCAGCAGACGCGAAAGAAAAAACTATGAAGAAAGCACGTGAGAAAAATGGATCGTCAATGCGGTCCGACTATGACTTCTCTCGCGGTGTTCGAGGCAAATATGCACGACGTTATGCTCGCGGTACAAACGTCGTCGTGCTCGAACCGGACGTGGCTCGCGCGTTTCCCAATTCCAAAGCGGTTAACACCTCGCTCCGAGCGCTGGCCCGAACCATGCGCGGCCAAAAGTCCAACAGCGCTAAATAACACCGCATAAGCCCCGATCTTCCGGCCATTGTCCAGTCAGTGGCATTGGGTGGCATATTCCCCGCAAATAGGTTCGAACCCCACCTGTTTTTCCGCCCCGCAGGTTTAAGTTATTTTTAAGAAAGGCAGGAAAACTATGAAGTTATATCTCATTACATTGGGCACAGCGGCCGCATTCCTTGTGGGGTGCGAACAACGCAATGTTGAACAGGCTTCCAAGCAATTCAATCAATTGCCGGCCGCAGTGCAGAAGACAGTCCGCGCGCAGGCTCCGGATGCGGAGATTGCGGACATCGACCAAAAAACACGCGATGGCGTCACCGTTTATCAGATCCAGTTCCGGGACAAAGAACGTCACCCGGCTATGGAAGTGGCAACCGATGGCACATTGATGCGCTATGAAGCGGGCAAACCCGCTGCAGGCGCGCCCGGCACTGTCGAAGGCCGCGTCAAAGGCGCCGCATCCTCAATGGAAAACCAGATCAGCGCGTTACCGATGAGCGTGCAGAAGGCCATCCAGGCCAATGCGCCGCGCGCCGAAGTGGTCGACATCAACCGCAAGGAAGACAACGGTCGCGTCTTCTACGAAATCCAATACGCGGGCAAGGATCATAAACCCGTATTGCAGGTCGGCGAGGACGGGCACATTTACAAGCTGCCCACCGAAGAAGCCAAACCTGAGAAGCGGTAAATTACTTTCCGCAAAATCGTTCAAAGGCGCCGCCAAACAAATTGGCGGCGTCTCTTTTTATCTCTGCTTCAGTCGTCTCCCAACCCGTATCCGCAAGGTCGCAATACTTTTCCACCAGCACCTCCGTAATGATTTTCCGCGAATGCTGCCATTTATAAATTAATTGATCCAGCACCCGCGCATCGGAGTGTTGCGGCGTCACGCTCAGCCCGATCAACTCCAGTCGCATGCGTGTCATCTCTTCCACGATGTGAGGGACATTCGTGAACCACCAGCAGCCGAAGATATGCAGGTTGCGGAACTTGCGAGCGAGGACGCAGAGTTCGTGCTGGTTTTCGCGCGC
>DATENK010000032.1:0-3642 GCA_035275085.1 Verrucomicrobiia bacterium
ATTAATGATGTAGAGATTTTCATGGCGGCATGTTGCCAGTGGTAGACGGCGAGTGACAAGTCATAAGCGTCAAAAATTCAGGAACTTTCACTCCAAAATATTCGCATCGTCCGAAACCCCACCGTAGCGTTCCGGCCATGAAACGAGAGAATCCGACGATTGAAATTTGCCCTGGAATCACGCGCCGGACCGTCGCACATGGGAAAAACATGTATCAGATGATGGCTACGCTTGCAGCCGGGAGCGTCATGCCTGCGCACTCGCATCCGCAGGAGCAGATCGTTCACATTCTGGAAGGCAAAATGCGGCTGATCGTCGAAGGCGTGCCGCATGAGCTTTCAACCGGCGATTCGTTCTATCTGGCCAGCAATATTCCGCATGGCGTGGAAACGCTCTCGGCGACACGCGTCCTCGATACATTCAGCCCACCGCGCGACGAGTACCTGGCGATCGACCAAAAGGTTCTCCACGGCGCGCTCTAGCCCTTGCGGGAGTAATAAAGGCAGCTGATTAAAAACCGGCACTTACCCCTTCGGGTCCTCTGCAATTCGCAGCACAACTTTTCCGCGCGTATGATGAGTCGCGGCTTGTTGTTGTGCTTTCACCGCGTCATTCAACGGGAGAACTTCCGTCACGATTGGTTTGATTTTCCCAGTGTCGACCAACTGCGCGATCTCAGTGAGATCGTCGGTATCGGGATGAACGGAGATTCCCGCGCCACGAATTCCGTGTTTCTGAAGCTCGGCAGCATCGGGTCGCGCGACCAGTGACATCACGATGCCGCCCTTCTTCACCACGCCATAAGAACGCGCGAGCGTTTCTCTGCCCACTGGATCGAGCACAGCGTCCACATCCTTAGCGACATCTTCGAACTTCGTTTTGGTGTAATCTATCGCCACATCTGCGCCGAGCTGCTTGAGAAGATCCTGGTTGCCTGTTGAGGCAGTGGCAATGACGCGGGCACCGCGCGCCTTGGCGATCTGCACCGCAAAATTGCCAACGCCACCCGAGCCGCCGTGAACAAGGATTGTTTGCCCAGGCTGCAATTTGGCCACATCCACTAAAGCCTGCCATGCAGTCAGCGCACCCATCGGCACAGCGGCGGCTTCCACGAAATTGAGAGACTTTGGCTTCGCGGCGACTTCCCATTCCTTGACTGCCACGTAATCCGCCCAGCCGCCGCCGAAAGTTGGATAACCGTAAACCGCGTCGCCTACTTTGAGCCTCACAACATTTGCGCCCGTTTTTTCCACGATTCCCGCGATGTCGTACCCCGGGATCAGCGGCAGATGTGTGCCGAATTCCTTCGCGTATTTCCCGCTAAGCGTGAGCGGATCGGCTGGATTAACGCTGCTGGCGATCACCCGCACGAGCGCTTCATCGTCGTTCGGTTCTGGCCGCTGAACCTGTTCAATCTTGAGCACTTCGGGCGCGCCATATTCATGGGCGACCACGGCTCGCATCTTTGGCTTTTCGTCAGCGCGTATTATGCAGGCGCAAAGTCCAAGAGCGGTGGTTAAGCCCAAAAAACGGAGAGTTGACCGAGAAAATTGCATGATGTCACGTTCGCGCGCGATCGACTGCAGTGCGAACTGGAATGTTATTTCGAGCGTTGCCAGCGCAGCGAGCGTTACCTACTTGCGGACGTCGATGAAGATTTCCCAACGCTTGATACTCTCCAGTTTAAGGATGCCGCGCTCGAACCAGGGATCATTCTTCAGTTTTTCTTTGGCTTCGTTTTCATCTTGGGCATTGACGATCAAGAGCGCGCCTTCCGGCCGCCCGTCTCGGCCGACCAAAGGGCCGCCCATCAAAATGAATCCCTCGTCGACCAATTGATCGATAAAAGCTGCATGCTCATCCCAGAAAGGCTGCTCGCGCGTGCCTTTCGATTGATCGCGATTAGGACCAACCAAAGAAATTGCGACGAACGTATTTTTCATCCCAGGATATGATCAGAATTATTGTTCACAGATTAATGTTGTAGGGCGGTTGTGCCAAACGCCTGGCGTCTCGCAGAGACGCCCTACAGTTCTACATTGCAGGCGGCCAAACCCGGCGGAAAGTTATACTCACGAATGAGCGCACAGTCTGCAGATCAAAATTCGGGTTTAAGGAAAATCGTTTTGGTGCTTCTCGCGATAAGCGTGGTTTCCATCCTGTCGCTGATCGTCGCCGGTGCAACGAGTTTGATTTCGTTGGCCGACAGGCTTCATCCGGTCGCGGGGACGGTTGTGTTCTGGGGACTTTGTCTGGCAGCGGGATTTCTGACGCTCTATTGCATTATCGCTTACGCACAGTTGCCGCCAGCACTGGTGCCGCCGAAGGAGACATCGGGACCAAAGCACGAGGCGTATTTGCAGGCATTGCGTTCGCGGCTGGCGAATAATCCGCGCACTCGCGAGTTGCCACTAGAAACGGACCTCGATGTTGAAGCCGCTATTGCGCACCTGTCCAAGGAAGCGGACCTGGTTGTGCGCAGAACAGCGAGCACAGTCTTTCTCAGCACCGCATTAATGCAAAATGGCCGGCTCGATGGCCTGATCGTCTTGTTTACACAAATTCAAATGGTTGCCCGCATTGCGCGCATCTACGTCCAGCGGCCTTCGCCCCGCGAATTGGTGCGGTTGTACGCGAATGTCGGCGGCACCGCTTTCGTCGCCAGCGGACTCGAATCGCTGGATCTTGGAGAAATGGTCGCGCCGCTTGCTGTGTCAGTGGTGCCGGCACTCAAAAGCGGCATTCCAGGCTTGAGTGGCATCTCAGCGCTGCTGGTGAAATGCGTTTCAACCGGAGCGGCGAACGCGTTCCTCACATTGCGTGTAGGCGAAGTCGCGCGGCGCTACTGTGAATTGACTTCAAGCCATTCACCGGAAGCGATCCGAAGATCTGCTACCGCCGCGGCCGTCCAGCATCTCGGGCGAATCGTGCGCGAAAACGGCGCGCTGGTCGTGAGAAAGATTTGGGCGAGTACTGGACGCGCATTGATCGACGGCGGCGTGTCGAAAGCCGAAGATATCGCAGGCGCCACCCGCGATCTTTTTGGCAGAATTTCGCCCTGGCGGATGAAGGAAGAAGAGTCCGTCACTCATCCGTGATTTGGCGCGCGCTACCTTTCAGCCGCGCATTGCTGACATCTTTTCAGATCGAGTTTGCCGGAAGCGAGGACCGGGATTGCTTCGATGCGCTGGACTTGTTTCGGAATCCATAAATTCGGAACTCCCGCTTCCTGCAATTTCTTGCGCAGCTCGGCGACCTCGATATCAACAGCGCTGAGCAGCACAAGCGCTTCGCCCTTGGCTTCGTCCTGCACGCCAACGACGGCAACGGGGCGTTCGTCTCTTCCGTTCAGTCCCAGGACGTCGATGATTTTCTGTTCGATCGCTTCATGCGGGACCATTTCGCCGCCGATTTTTGAAAAGCGCGAGAGCCGACCTTCGATATAAAGGAATCCGTCTTCGTCGAACCGGCCGACGTCGCCAGTCTTCAACCAGCCATCGCGCAAGATTTCGGCAGTTCGTTTCGGGTCGTGCAAATATCCTTCGAAAATGTTGACGCCACGCAGCCAAAGCATCCCACTATCGTACAACGAAAGTTTCCGGTCTGTTTCCGGCTCACGGATTTCGGCGGCGATACCGGGAG
>DATENK010000033.1:0-3668 GCA_035275085.1 Verrucomicrobiia bacterium
AAACCGTACCATGCGCCCTGGTCCACTCGCCACAAAACGTCCGGCGCATTGGCGATCGGCCGCGAACCGCGTTCGTCGTAACCCTCATCCGCCGCGAATAGCCGGCCATCGGTAGACCATGCGAGGCCGTACGGATTGCGAAGCCCCCAGGCGTACAACTCGAGTTGCGAACCATCAGGATTGAAGCGCAGAATGGTGCCGTTGGCTTTCAGTTGCGATTCGGTCTTGTCGACATTGGCGACCCCAAACGGCTGGAAGGGACCGGTGCGCGCGAGCAACGGTTCGCGTTCGGTGCTCAGTTTGAGCGGGTTTAAAGAGGCGAAGTTTACATTGCGCAGGTCCATCGCGTAAGGGGAGACATCGTGCACATTTGGATTCTTACCGAGCCAGCCGAATGCGTAGTTGTCGACGCCAACCACGCCGGAATTGGAGGCGGTCCCCTGCCCTATGTAGATTTTGCCATCGGGGCCAAGCGCCAGTTGATTGTTGAAGTGATCGCCCTGGCTCGGCAGGCCGGTGATGATGTCGGTAACGACGCCGTTTTCGATGACAGATACTTTGCCGCGATGCGAAACGAATAATTTGCCGCCGTGCCACAACAGATCGGTGATCGGCGCATTCAGGTCCTTCGCGACTGCTTCGACAACACCCGAAGTGCTGACCCGCAGAATGCGCGCGGGGGCCGCTTCATCGCCATACACGTAACCGGCTTCAGCAACATACATGTTGCCGCTATCGTCGAACTCGACGCTCGACGGATACGTCAGCCCGGCAAGCACAACGTCCACGCGATAGCCAACTGGAACCTGCGCGGCGATGGCATTAGGCGGCGGAATTTTTGGAAGCTCGGCTGGGGCGATGCTAACTTCGCGTGGTTGGGGAACAATCTGCAGCGGGGCGATTTTGCAGCCGCACATTAAGAGACAAAGGAGAAGAAGACACGTTCTCATGCAACGAGTTTGAAGAACTCGCATAAGGGAACAATCAGGTGCTTACCCTATCTTAGGGTTGTTCCAGGACCAAGCGTCTGCGTTCGTAATCGATGATCACCCTGAATAGCCGTAGCGCGTCCCAACCGATGTGACCCGCCATACCGCTTTCGGCCGGTGAACCATCCAGAAAAAAGCTCGCGGAAGGTTTAATCACTCTGAGGCGTCCTAAGCGCAATTCGGGAACTGCACCTGGAAGAATTCCTCGACCACCGCCGATGCCCGATCGTCGGCTACGTCGCGTACCGGCGATATTCGTCAAGTGATTCGCGGCAACAAAGTCGCTGCCCAAACAAAGTGCGCCGTCGCATCCTGTGTCCAACTCGAACTTCCCTGGGACGCTTTGCCCATTGGTCAACACCAGCGAAGCTTCGAGAATGGGCGTGTCGCGCCGAAATGTCAGCGGGATGACCTCCCCGCCGCCGGTATATTCGAAAGTGGCCGGTTCATGCAAGGTGATGGTACTGGTTTTGGCATCGATCACGACGACGAACCGTCGAAAGAAACCGGAACCAAGGACGCCATCCCGCCGGCGGGAGCGCTCGCGATCGGACGGCAACGCCGCCACGCGTCTGGGCGCGTACGTGAGGCCCCCAAAATCGAGCATCGCGCCTTCGAACATCTCCGCTTCTTCCTCGCCGGCTATGCCGACGATGGTGACATGGCCGCGGCGACGCAAACCGAGCTGGTCTACGACGTCCGGGTGGAGCATGGTCAGCCCGTAGCCGGTATCGACCATAAGGGAGACTTGTTGGCCGCCATTGAGCCGAGCACCGACCATCACGTGCCCACGCTCTTGTTTAAAGGGAATTACAATAGAATTGGTGGCCGTAGCCGAAAAAAGGGTCCAGGCGCCTGCGAAGGTGACAGCCATTGTCCATTGCAGCACCCGGTTCAACATGCCGATGAATATAATAGGGTCAGGATTTTGAGCAAATGCGGGAAAGGGATGTCTAATCAACAACTCAATAGATTTATTAGTATCAGTGCCGTGAAGTCCGAATTTCGTCCTTTCTCTCGCAGTTTCACCCAACGTCTGGTTGCGCGTGCGAACGGTCCGCTGCCCGTTCTTTTGGCCGCAGTCGCCATCTTTGGATCCGGTTGTATTTCGTATCCGTTGGACAAGCCGGTGCGCGCCGCTGCGCCGTTGCCGTCCAGCTTTGAAGCCCCGCCAAAGCAGAGAACCGCGCCTACACTGGCGGAAGAGAAAGAACGCGAAAAGCACCGCTCTTACGACGTAAAGACGATCAACCTCAAGGTCAACGAGAACAGGACGATGGGGGCGGAATATTTCCTTCCCAAGCAGCGGAAGAATCATCCAAAGATGCCGGCGATAGTAATTCTGCCGATCATGGGTGGGAAGACGTATCCGGTGGAAGAGATTTTCGCATCGACTTTTGCGCGTCATGGCTACGCGTGCATCATTCCGCACCGGCCAAACATCAAGGACGAAATCAAGAACCTGGAAGATATCGATCCCTTGTTGCAGCACAGCAGCTACGATGTGAGCCGCGCGATCGATTGGCTGGAGACACAACCGAACATTGATGCGAGTCGCATCGGACTGTTTGGGATCAGCTTGGGCGCGATTCGCGGAACGATCGTGATGGCGATGGACAAACGCATCCGTGCCGGCGTGCTTGGACTCGGTGGGGGTGATCTTCCATACATTCTTACGCACAGCAACGAAAAACGGCTCATGGCGGCGCGCGACAAGATTTTGGCGCGCAATAACATCGACGTGAAAGAAGCTGAAGCCCGACTGCGGGAATCGATCACCTATGACCCGCTTGCCTTGGCGCCGTCGGTTGATCCGGAGCGCGTGCTGATGGTGATCGCGGCCGCCGATAAGGTGATTCCACCCAGCAAAAGTTGGGAATTGCGTCGCAAACTCGGTAATCCTGAAGCGATTGAACTCTGGAGCGGTCATTACACGTCCGTGATTCACATTCCTTATTTGCGCCAAGCCTGCGCCCGATTCTTTAAAAAGAAGTTTGCAGAACCTGCCTCCGCGACAGCCATGCCTCTGGCTGCGCACAGCGGTCGATGACACCGCGAGAATAAGCGTGTTTGCGGCTGATCCGGGTTGACTTTTTAGTCCTATTCCGGGGAAACTGTCGCTTGGATGACCCAGAGAACTCAGCGACGGTACGCTCGTGCTTTTTTGTACTTCTGTACGGTTTTAACAATCGTGCTAGGTGAGATCACTCCGTCGTCAGCCATTGATTGCGAATCGTTGGCATCAGGGGCGGCTGCGTGGTGGCGCGCTGAGAGTAACGGGCTGGACTCCGTGAGCACGAATCATGGGACGTTGGGCAATGGCGCTGGATTCGGCGCTGGCAGATTTGGGCAAGGGTTCACCTTAAATGGTGTTGGCGGAATCGACGTACCTGACAGCGCCGCATCCGCTTTCGGAACGAACGATTTTTCGATCGTATTATGGGCGAACTTCGCGGACACCAGCGGCCGCCGCAGCTTCATTGCGAGTGACAACGGCGGGGGCTCTCAAGAAAAATGGATCTTTTGGCTCGATAACGGAAACATCATCTTTCACATGAACGGAGCCTCCGGCGACGTAGACCTGGGCGTGGTGCCATTTACAACCCCCGAGGGCCTTTGGCACCATTTTGCGGTAACGCGGAGAGGATCGGCGTATTCATTTTTCACAAACGGTGTCGA
>DATENK010000034.1:0-12702 GCA_035275085.1 Verrucomicrobiia bacterium
CATTCAGGCGCACGATGAAATTTGCGGATTGGTTATCGAATTCCGAGAAATCACCCGCCACGATTATTTTGCCATCGGATTGAATGGCGAGTGCCTGGACCGCGCCGTTTGCGCCATTGCCGGGGTTGAAACCCGTGTCCAACGAACCGTCGGGGTTTAATCGCGCCACGCGGCTGCGAGGCGTATTGTTGTAGGTGGTGAAATCCCCGCCTACTAGAATGCTGCCATCGCCATCAACAGCCAGCGCAAGCACTGGGTTGTCCGCGCCGGAGCCAGGGTTGAACGAAGTGTCCACGGCGCCATTCTGGTTAAGGCGCGCGATACCGTTGCGGTTGCGGTTACCCACGCGCGTGAAACGACCGCCGACCAGCACTTTCTCGTCCGCCTGCAGAGCCATGGCGTTGATGGTGTCATCAGCCCCGCCGCCGGGATTAAAGGAAGTGTCCACCGAACCGTCCGTGTTTAACCGAACGATGCGCCGACGCACGATGTTGTTGAAGACCGTGAAGTCGCCGGCTGCGAAGAGCCGGCCATCGTTTAGCAGCGCGATCGCATTCACAAAACCGTTGGGCCCGGGATTCGGATCGAAGAAGGTGTCGACGGACCCTGCTGGGGCCGCGAGCGCTTCGTCGTCGATGATTGTCAATACAGCGTCCGTTATCGGACCCGGCGACGCTTTTGCGAAATTCGTCAAAGTCAGAACAATTGTCTCATTGACCTCCAATTGCGCGTCGTCCTGCATTGGCACATTGAAAGTTTGCGACAGGGAACCGGCCGGGAACACGAGCGTGCCATTGGTCGCCACATAATCCACACCTTCGGTTGCGGTTTCCATGGTGACCACAAAATCCACCGATACTTCTTCGGCGCTACCGCCAGTGCGCACCACCGTGATGGCCGCATGGCTGTCCTGTTCGTTTACGTAAAGGTTGGCGTCCGTAAACGCCAGGCTGCCGTAATAATCGTCATCCGCGATTTTCAGCGCAGATGTGGAGAGATAACCGAGATTTGCGCCGCCGGTGACATTCGTGAGCACCAGGTTCAGGAATTCGATTCCTTCCACGAGGCCGTCTGCGAGAATGGGGACAGTGACACTCTGACTGGTTTCGCCCGCCTGGAACGTAATTGTGTTCGTAAACCCGGTGTAATCCACGCCTTCGCGCGCGGCGCCTGGTCCGGGGGGCCGGTCCATCGTCAAGACATCCACAAATATTTTACCCGCGCTGCCACTCGTTCGCCGCAAGGTGATCGTCGCGCTGCCGGCTGCTTCGTTTACCGTAAACTCGTTCGTAGAGAAACTGATGCTGCCCGGACCCGTTTCGTCGCTGTTGATTAGCAACACGGCATTGCTTCGTCCGAGCGACGCTCCACCTGTGACATTGAAAAGCGCCAGGTTGACCGTTTCCTCGAACTCGGATGCGGTGTCGTTCCGAATCGAAATTGGAAAGGTCTTCACCGTTTGGCCTGGCTCAAACGTCAATGTATCGCTGGTCGCAGTATAGTCGCCAGACACACCGGCGATCGCCGATCCATTACTCGTCGCGTACTGGACCGTCACACGGCCGACGGAACCGTTCGTGCGGGTGACCGTGATATTCGCCGTGCCGACGCTTTCATTAACGGAATAGATCGCGTTGGCAAAACCAAGTGTGCCGCGCGCGAAATCATTGTCTACAATCGTCACATCCACCACGGTTATAAACCCGAGGGCCGGGGAATTGATGATCGTCGGTCCCAGGCTCTGCGGCGCACCCAAAACGATGCGGAAGGTGCGGTTGCCATCCACGGTGTTGTTGTCATTGATTCGAATAGAGACGAGCTGATCGAACGGCTCGCAATCGTTGAATCTCACGACGCCAGGCCCGCCGATATAATCAACACCGTCTCGTGCGCTGCCATCCACGGTGAAATAAGGAACTTCAACATCGCCGACATTGCCGTTCAGCCGGCGAACGCGAATGTTGATCAGGCCGCCCAGGATATTCTCGTCCGCTGAGTAGGAAGCGGTGGCGAATTCGAAATTCCCGGGGGCGTTGCCCGGACCAAGAGTTGTCCCGCCCAGTATCTTCGCATAGTTGTTGCGCGGAATGATGGAGAACAGTGAAAATCCAACACCGACGCGCGAGAAGTTGCCACCCACCAGAACATTGGTGTCCTGCAGGAATCTCACAGCGGCAACAAAACCGTTCAAGCCGGGCGCGGCATTATTATAATGATTGTCCAGGAACGTGGTGTCCAGGGTGCCGTTCGCGTACAGTCGCGCCAGGTTGTTGCGAGCGGTACCGTTGTACTTGGCAAAATCGCCACCAATGATCGGCTGGCCATTACTTTGCAGATCGATGCTATAGACCAGCCCCTCGACGCCGCTTCCGGGATTAAAGGAGTTGTCCAAACTGCCGTTGCTGTTCACCCGGACAAGACCTCGGCGCGGCTCTCCGTCATAGGTCGAGAATGCGCCGCCGGCAATGATCCGGCCGTCGTTCTGGATGGCCAGGGTGTAAACAGTGTCGTTCGCGCCCGCAATCGGTGAGAAATTCAGATCGATATTACCACTCGTTTCCAGGCGCGCGATGCCCGAGATCGGGACATTATCCACAACGTTGAACGAGCCCCCAATCAGCACACGTCCATCCGCTTGTTGGGCGATGGAATAGACTGGCCCGTCAATATCCGGTGGGGGATCGAAGGTTGTATCCAGCGAGCCGTCACCATTCAGACGCGCGATGCTGCGCCGCGGCACATTGTTGTAACTCGTGAAATCGCCCGCGATCAGCAAGCGGCCGTCCTGCAGCAGCGACATGGCGAAGATCGGGCCGTCCGCGCCTGCGCCAGGATTGAAATTCGGATCGAGCGCCCCATTCCGATCCAATCGCGCGATGCCGCGCCGGCTGATGTTGTCCACCGAACCGAAACCGCCTGCGATCAAGACACGGTCATCTGGAAGAATCACCACCGCACCGACAAATCCGTCGGCACCAGACCCGGAATCAAACGTCGTATCCACCGTGCCATCCACGTTTAGACGGGCGACACCGCCGCGCACAATCGCGTTGACCGCCGTGAAGTCGCCCCCAATGATCACCCTCCCACGGTTTGTAAGGCTGGCTGTGCTTTCGTAAGGCGTAATCGCATAAACGGTGTTGTTGGCGCCGGGAGAAGGGTTATCAATCGGTGGGTTGTAGAAAAAGTCACCAGCGCCCGCGGGCAGGTCATCATCGGCGATAATCACCGTGAAAACACGATTGCTCCCCAATACGGCGCCGCCGGTGACGGGCGCGCTCAACTCTATGATAATGGATTCGGGAAGTTCGACATCGAGATCGTCACGGAGGGTGATGTCGATCGTTTTATCCGCGCTGTCGTTGGCCCCCCAGGATAACACGCCCGAAGTACCGCCAGTGATGGTAAAGTCCGAAGGAGAAGTAGCATTAGTGGTCCCCTGGCAGGAGTTTGTGCTGTTCAAAACGCGGTATGCGACTGAGACGGCGCTCGCAGAGGCGCAACCGCGCTCCACAGGAATTCTCACAGCGCCGAACTGTCCTTCGAACGCAGAGATAGGCCCGGAGCTGGCGAATTGGATGGTGCCTCCGCCGGCCACGTCGTCATTGGTAATCGTCACCGTTGCCCTCGAGCGCGTACCGATGCTGGCGCCGACAACGTTGGTCAGGATGATAGACAGGTTCAGGTTGTTCGACTCAACGTCACAGTTATTAATAATCGGGATGTATACGTACGCCAGCGCCTGAAAATTCGTGAATACTATGTTCGTGGCCACGCTCATATAGTCCTGCGTGTTCGTCGCAGTTCCGTCGAACGTCATTGCGGTTACGGACGCAGACCCCTGACTTGTCGGATTGCGCTGGATGGGAATGACGGCATTGATGCCGCTTTCGAGAATGCCATAATTGGCGGCGGTAAAGAAAATGTCCGTATCGTCATCAAAGATTACGACCTGCGCCGTGCTCTGCGCACCCAGCACCGCGCCAATGGGATCTGAAAGCACTACGCTAAAGACTTCATCGTCCTCTTGCAGAGGGCTGTTTACGAGTGCAATCGGGATCGTTTTTACTACCTCATTCGAAGCAAACGTCAGGGTCCCGGAAACACCGATGTAATCCTGCACGTCCAGAGCCGATCCATCTAAAGTCCGGTAATTCACAGTCACGGTTCCGTCAGCGCCGCCGGTGCGGGAAACCACTACGATCGCATTGGTGCTGTTCTCGTACGTGGTGAAAGTCGGCAGTGAGAACTCGATCGTTTGCACCTGCGCGGTACTGAGGAATGGCAGGGCAAACAGGAGCGCGCCGGCCAAACGGCGCCAGGACCTGAAAAGGAGTTTGGGGTGACAGTCGTTCATATCGTTAGGGGGAAGTACCTTTGCGCAAGCGGAAGAATTGGTTGCCGGAGCCCACCGGCACATTCACCCTCAAACGGCCGCCGCCAGACACCGCCGCATCCGGCACGCGGGTCCATGTAGCCCCTGAACCCAGCGCCTCGGTACTTTCCAAAACGTACCCTGGCGAAGGATCAGGCCAGGAGATCCGGACTTCCGCTCCGGACCTGCGGATTTCCACACCGGGTGCCGGGGTTGCGGCCCCCGTCAAAATCGTCAAGCGCCACCCCCCGGCGAGCGAACCAGAATCCGCACCCTCGTCGTCCATTATGTACAGCGACCAGGGGCCGTTGGGTTCATCCCCTCTGAAAACGGCCAGCGAATTCCCGTAAGGCGCAATCGGCGCGGGCGGGTAAAAACTGTCATCATTGCCTATATTGGTAGGCTTATAGCTGCCGGAAGTGATTGTGCCGGCCGCGGGAAGCGAGCTCGTGGCATCATCATCAAACCGCAACGTCACAGAATTCAGATCACCACCCTGCCCGGAATCGGACATCAGAACTGCTTTCTGGCCCGTGGGACTCACGAGCAGAATGTCAAGGTCACCAGGAAAGCTATGGCTCAACTCGGTAAGAGTGACCGTAACCTTGCTTACCGAGCCGCTGAGGCCAGACACGTTGATCACCGATGGATACGGCATCGCCGGCGCCGCGTCCGCCAAAAGAATGGCCTTGGTGTTCAGAAATGCTCCGGGCGTCACCACGGTGCTGGTCACAAATGCGGTATTGTTCGTCGGCCGCAAGTCCTGCAAGTCCGAACTGACTGAGGCGAAATTCGAAATCCGAGCCTCAACGTTTGGCCGGACGCTGAGTTGGACGACCGCATTGCTGCCGCGGGCGAGATTGTCGAGCAAACAGTTAACAGTCCCGCCGCTGATGAAGCAGAAGCCCTGCGATGAGGTGACACCGAGCAAAGTTGTGCCGGGCGGAGCTTGGCTGCTTAGGAAGACGTTCGTCGCGATCTCGGGGCCCCGGTTCAAGGCGGTTATCGTATACGTCAGCGTACCCCCGACGACCACCGGTTCCGGCGCAGCCACGATATCGACCGCCATGTCCGTGTTCAGTGGCTCCGCCCCCTGAAGCGACGATACGTAGACAGTTGTATCCAGCACAGGATCTGAAGTGTCCGCCACGATGATTGTCAACGTGTTGTTCAAAGAACCGGGTGGCAGCGGCGCGGAGAACGTGACCACGGCATCGCCATTGGGCGCCAGCACGCCGTCCAATTCAGTGCCGTCCAACGGCCGCATCGCCGGATGCCGTATGTTGATCGGAGCTCCGGCGGTAAATGCGATATTGCTGCCGTTCAAGTAGAGACCGAAACCATCGATGAATGTTGAATTGACGTATTCAGGATACTCTTCCGAGCCGAATGCCACCTTAAATTCGACCCGGTCATAACCAGGCAAGAGGTCAAAGACGATATCCAGTTGAGTGACATCAAAGTGATTAAATGTCTGGTTTCCTCTGCGCGTAATCGGATCAAGAAGATTCTCCTGCGCCAGGGTGGCTGGCACCCCAAAGACAGCAGGCAGACCATAGGCCGTTGTAGTTCCGGGCGAGCGGTTGGGCCCGCTTTCGTAATCCTTAACGTTTCCGCTGGACAACACGATCCCGGGCCGGCGTAAACCATATGTGTAAGAGGGCGCGCTGATAAATGTTCCGCTGGAAGTCGCCTCGCCAGCTTGGTGGCCACTCAACCGCGCGGACGTGACGCGCAGACCGGTGTTGCCGCCGGCGGTGACGGCGGCGGCCAGTTCAAGAGCATTAGTAGTGGGCGTGACGGTGAGCCCGCCTAAGCGGGTAACTGTCGTAACATTCGTTTGCGAATTGTTGGCGCGTACCGTATCGAAATCCGCAGCAAGCACCGAAACCGCATTTTGCACCACCCCGAGATGCTGCGGAAGCACATCGATAGCCACAGACGCTGAAGCACCCGGCGGCAGCACGCCAAAGTCGCAGATCAGTAATGACCCCGCCACGTAGCAGGACCCTTGCGAAGCCAACACTCCTTGCAACGGCGCGTCGTCCGGCAGGGTGTCAACGATGTTAACGCCACGTGCTATGTTGGGGCCCTGGTTGGTCACGGAAACGGTATAGGTAAGCACGGCCTCAAGCGGCAGCGGATCCTGGGATTCCGTTACGAACACAGCCACATCGGCAGAAGGATAAACGGTAGTTTCCGTCGAAGCCTCTGCCGGCGTGAGATCGCCCTCATTAGCCGAGAGGCTTACGGTATTCACCACCTTGCCAGTAAGCGATGGCCGTACAACAATCGACGCGCTTGCGGCGGTTCCGCTGTTGAGGACACCCAGATTGCACGTTACTCGCCCAGAGGCCAGCGTGCATTGGCCGCGCGATGATACCGCAGAGACAAAACTCACATTTGCCGGCAGTACGTCCGACAATACGACGCCGGTCGCATTCAACGGCCCGCGATTCGTGATATTGATGCTGTAGGTGAGATCCTGCCCCGCAAAAATTGGGTCAGGGCTGTCGGAAATCGAGATCACGAGATCCGCCACCGGCGCAGTATTAACGGTGGTCACTGCAAGCGCGCTGTTGTTCGGAACTTCGACGTCGTTCTGGTCCTGCGTCACGAACGCACTGTTCGTCATCGATCCGCCCACCAGCGGTCTCACCGAAATCATGATCTGCGCGAGCCCATTCACGTCGATGCCGCCGAGGTCGCAAACAATTGTTGCATTCGATTGCGCGCAACTGCCCTGGCTCGGGACGGCGCTCCTGAATTCCATGTCCGGCGGCAGCAAATCGGTCACCTTCACGCCGGTCGCCAAACGCGGGCCGAGGTTAGTCAACGACAACGTATAAGTAAGAATCTCGCCCGCCTGCAGTGGATCGGGTGAATCCTGAATGCCTAATCCCAAATCGGTGATGTTCGCCGGATTGACCGTCGTGATGTGCAGCTTCCAACCGTTCAGGATTTCGCCGGTGTCCGAGCCACGATCATCCCGCACGAACAGTTTCCAATCGCCGTTCGGGTTTCCGCCATTAAGCCAGTTCAACGCACCGCCGTACGGACCGGCAGGCGCGGGCGACGGGAATACGTCTCCCGGCTCGAAGTCTGTCGGCTGGTTCGTGCCGCTGACAAGCAAGCTCGAATTGGGCAGCGCCATTTCCGCTAAATCACTGAGACGCAACGTAACATTTAACGCGTCCGCACTGCCGCCCACATCCGACATCACGACCACCGACCGGCCGTTCGGCGCTACCAACAAAATGTCGATATCATCCGGAAACGTATGTGAAAGATTGCTAAGCGTCACTTCCACCCGCCCAACCACACCCGATAACCCGCTGACGTTGATCGTTGATGGGTACGGAACAGCGGGTGTCCCGTCAAAAATCGTGATCCGATTCGTGGACTCGAATGTAATCGTCCCGTAAGTCACGTCCGTGTCGATGATCGTCAGCGTCGCCGTCGCGGGATTCCCTAACGCCGCCCCGCCGGGATTCGAGAGCACAAGTTGCGCAGTCTCAGTGCCTTCTTCCTGCCGGTCATTGGTCAACTGGACGGCAACAACCTTCGCCGCCTCTCCGTTTGTAAACGTCAGCATTCCATTGGTGGCCGTATAATCACCAACCGCCGTCGCGGTCCCATCCTGCACGCGAAAGTCGACAGTGACCGTGCCGGCACGGAACCCGTCACGCGCGACAGTCACGAACACCACGCCGTCATCCTCAAGTGCGACAAAACTGTTTGTCGCGAAGCGGAACGATTGTTCGTTATCGATGATGGTGAGCAACCCCGGCGCTGTGCTGCTTAAATCCACGTTGGCGGACCCGTTGGTAAGCACTAACGCGACGTACTCGTCAGGCTCGACTGCTGTATCATCGAGGATGCGAATGTTGATGCTCTTGCTGAGATCGCCGCGCGCAAAATTGACCGTCACGTTCGTGGCCACGTAATCCAGAGCAGGGGTCGCCGTTCCATTGGTCGCTAGCAGTGACACAGAGAACGCGACGTTCGTGTTGCCCGTTCGGACGAGTGTGATCGCCACCTGCCCTGCGTTCTCGATCACCGAAGGCGTTGCCGTCAGGAATTCCACACCCACAATGTTCGACTTCTCGTCGCCGTGAATGCGCGCAATGCGGTTGCGCGGAATGGAATCGATCACCGAAAAGTCACCGCCCAGGACAATCGCGCTGTCGTTTTGTATTACGAGCGAACGGACGGCGCCATCGGCGCCTGTTCCCGAATCGAATGCTGTGTCCACCTTACCGTCGGCCTTCAGGCGCGCGAACCGGTTCAGGAACTGGCCATCGAGATTTGTGAATTCGCCGCCGATTATGGCGCGCCCGTTGCTCTGCACCGCAAGCGTGTTGACATTGCCGTTGGCTCCGATGCCAGGATCAAACAGCGCATCTACAGTCCCGTCATCGTTCAGCCGCGCGATTCGGTTGCGAATGCTCCCATTGATCCCAGTGAAGGCACCGCCCAGAATAACTCTCCCGTCGCTCAATGCGGCCACGGCATTAACCGGACCATTGGCGCCGCTGCCGGGATCGAAGGTTGTATCGACACTCCCGCTTGTATTCAGCCGCGCGATGGAAGATCGGAAGAAACCGCCAACCAAAGTAAACCCGCCGCCGATGACAATCCGGCCGTTGGCTTGTACAGCAATGGCGTTCACCGGTCCGTTGGCGTTTGCGGTGAAACTGAAATCCGTCGACCCGTCGGCATTCAAACGCGCAAGACGCGAACGGCTCGAGCCATTCACCGAGGTAAAATCCCCTCCGATCAGGATCCGGCCGTCGGCCTGCACTGCAATGGCGCGCACGATGCCATTAGCGCCGGAACCTTGCGCAAAAGTCGTGTCCAACGAACCATTGGCGTTGAGCCGGGCGATGCGGCTGCGGAAGGTGGTGTCGACGCTGCTAAAGGCACCGCCGATGAGAATTTTGCCGTCGCTCTGAGTCGCGATGGCCAGCACGTCCTGGTTCGCTCCGAGCCCGGGATTGAAGCTTGGGTCCACCGACCCATCGAGGTTCAACCGCCCGACTCGATTTAATCCCACTCCGTTTACCGAAGTGAATTGCCCACCGAACACCGCTCGGCTACCCGGCGACTGCAACGCCACAGCCAACACACGGCCGTTTGCACCCTCGCCGGAATTATGTTCGTAATCAACATTGCCGGGTCCCTCGTTATCGAGAATCACCACCGTGGCATTTGTAGGGGAACCATTCCCGAGCACGACCGATCGCGCCGGTCCGCTGATCGCACGCGCGTTGGACAAGCGAACCTGGAAAGTTTCATCAGCCTCGCCAAGCGCGTCATCAATCAGTCCCACAAGAATCTCCTTTTGCGTTTCACCCAGACGAAATTCGAGACGGCCGCTGCCGTCAGAGGCAAGCACCCATTGATCTCCAGCGAAACTGATCGTGCCACTCGTCGCGACATAATCCACCAAATTGGATGCAGTGCCATTGGCGGTCGTAAAATCGACGCTCACCGGATTAACCGTTCCGCCCGTGCGCGTAACTATCACCCTCGCATATGGCGCATATTCGTTGGTGGCGAACGTTGCTTGGCTAAAACCTATTGCGCATTCATCATCAAAGATGACCAACACCGCGTTACTGCTGCCAATAATCGTGTTGGTGCTCGGGTTGCTCAATACAAGCTGAACGGACTCGTTGCCTTCAAATATAAAGTCGTCCGTAATCTGAACGGTCACCACCTTTGAAGTTTCTCCCACCCCAAAGCTAACGGTGTTGGTCACACCCGTGTAATCCAAGCCGTTCGTTGCTGATCCATTTAGGGTCGTGAAGCGAACACTGTTCGCGCGGGACAATAGCCCGACGCGTTGAATCTCAATCGCGGTGCTCCCGCCGTTTTCGTTCACGGTATAGAAGGACGAAGCGAACTGGACACTTGTGTCGTCATTGTCGATGAACAACGTCGCCGCCGTTTGTCCGCCCAAAGGCACACCACCACTCACGTTCGTCAAATAAAGGAGCACGGTTTCATCCGGTTCGACGGCGAAATCATTCACAATCGTAACCGGAATTGTCTTGGCCATTTCTCCCGGGGCGAAATTCAATACCCCGTTTGTCGCGAGGAAATCGCGATTGAAAGTGGCCGTACCTTCCTGAATCACGTACTGCACGGAGACCGCCAGATTCGTGTCGCCACTGCGCACCACTCCGACCTGCGCCACTCCCTGGTTCTCCGGAACGTGTACCTCCGGCGTCGCGAATTGAATCGTCCCGTCATTATCTACAATGTATAACTCAACAAAGTCACGTCCAATGTTCGCTCCAGGCGCGCGCACGATGGTCACCCAGATGGTCTCAGTCACTTCCTCCTCCGGATCATCAAATGGCACCACGTTGATCGTCACAGACGTGCTGCCCGCCGGTATAACCACCGACCTTGGCAGCGCTACATAGTCATTACCTCCCGACGCGGTACCGGCGATCGCCAGAAAGACCGTCTGTGCGGTGTTGGTATTGCCTTCGCGGAGAATCGTAATCACTGCCGGGTCCCGTCCGGCTTCGAAGGCGTAGGCATCTGGAGCAGCAATCGACACAGTCGAAGAGTCATCGTCTATAATTGTCAGCGTATGCGTCCGATATGAACCCAGAAACGCATTCGTCGGGGCGGGGTTATAAACTTCGTTCGTTACAAAATCACCCATCAGGTTGGTCGTAATAACGAAATTCGTAATGATCACATTTGGATGAAACAAACTTACCAGCAGCGTCTCAGATGGCTCGGGCAATTGATCGTTATTGATCCTTACGGAAATATCTTGAATGAGCGGGGCATCAAGATCGAAAAAGACGTACCCGGTTGCGCTCAGACTGTAATCGACGTTCGCCGTGGCCGACCCCCCGCTGATTCGCCACTCCACCATCGCAGCACGGTTGGTCGCCGTGATAGGCGCACTCAAGCGCACGCTCAACAACGCTTCGCCGGCCGACTCCAGCACACTCGATGTGCGCGCAGCAAAACTGATTTCCGGCAGATTTGCGTCGTCGTTAAATGCGATCGTAACCGTCCCGGAATCGGGGGTGCCGACGTGATATGTCGGCGCGGGCAGCAGCCGAATAATCACCGTATCGTTCGTTTCTCGGAAATCGTCATTGAGCGGCACGATGTTGAGCGCCACGCTCGCCACGTTGGCCGGAAACAGGATGTTTGTTCCTATGGCTTGATAGTCCGCCTGCGGCACCGCGCTGCCACCCACCTCAAAATTCACAAGCAGGCTGTTCGTCAGCGGGCCGCTCCGCGTGAATGTGAATAGCCCGTTATCCGGCGCTTCACTCGCCGCGCCGTCGGTAGCCCTCAAGGTAACAAGCGGCAAGGATCCGTCCTGAATCACGACTGTGGCCGTATTTGGCGGGCCGATGTTGTAAGTGGGATGGTCCGAAATTAACAAAGTGACCGTCTCATTGCTCTCCACCACACCATCATTGCGCGGCCGCACCAGGATGCTTGCGGAAAGCTGCCCTGCTGGAATCACAAGGTCCCCCGGCAACGGATCGTAATCTACCCCATTTTGCGCGCTGCCAGTCAGCAGGTAATAAACGGTCAGATCACTGGATACGTTCCCACTGCGCGTAACCGTAAATTGCCCGGCCGACAAATTCCCTTCATATGCGATCGGGTCGGTCGAATTGACGGTCATTAAGGGTAGATCGTTTTCGACGATGTATAAGGTTACAGATCCATTGCCGATGGTATACGCGTCATCCTCCAACAAACTGATGGTCACGTCTTCATTTCCCTCCACGAATAAATCGTCATACGGAATGACTTTCAGGAATTGGACGGTCGTTGGGTTGTCCTGGTCTTGCTCCGCGTCACCGCGGCGCAACGTAATCGTCCCTGGCAAATAAACATAGTCCACGCCGTTGGAAGCGACACCACTTACCATGTACTTAACCACGACGTCCCCATCGAGATTACCGCTTCTTCTGATAGCAACGGTGGCGTAATCATTTCCACTCTCCACCGCCGCGTCGTCGAGCAACGCGAGCGAAATCGTCGGCGGCGAGGGCGCATCATAATCATAGATTTTGGAAGTCGCCTCACTGTTCCCCAGCACGTACTTGGGATAACTCTGATACCAGACGGACCGGTTGTTCTCGCGGATCAGTTCCCAACCACGATAAGTGATCGTGTTCGTGACTGTAATGATCATCTGATTGCTGCCACCAACGTTGGTGATTACGGTTGTCACTTGCTCGTAGTCTGGAACCAGCTGCAGACTTACGCGCAGGTCCCGCGTGCCATCACTCACCCCATCAGAGAGAACAAAAAACTCCAGTCTCGTGCTC
>DATENK010000035.1:0-3420 GCA_035275085.1 Verrucomicrobiia bacterium
AAGCAAGTAAGTCTTCATAACTTGCTCATTGGGGTTGGATGAAATGATGGCTTGGACTGTCTTCGTTGGCCGGAAAAGGAGGATTCAGAAAAGCGCCAAGCCCTGCATTCGAAAGCTCCTCGACATGGCCATCGTTTAGCAACAGATTTCCCGAGCCATTGTGCAGTCCTGAGACCCAGCCCGATCTGCTTGAAATATAGGATGCCACGCCCACGTTCGCATTACAGACGGTGTTGAAACTATCTGCTCGAAGCGTGCGATCGCCGCTTAATATCGAAGACGGATACTGCTGCAGCGCATGTAAGCCGACCAGGTAACTCGTCGCACGGTCCTGGTGAGTGGAAGACAAGTAGCCTTCGGATCTGCTCGAGAAATCTTTTCCTCTGACTTTGTTTTGCTCGCTCGGACAAACCAAAACAGCCGGCGTTCGCAGTTCTTGATTGATAACAGCAAAATGAAACCAGGCATTATTGCGCAAGGCGGCTGGCAATCGTCCGATTCCCGGTATGTTGTACACGCTCCCGGGAGGTGGTGTTCCACCGCTGGGAAAGTACGTCCCGCCATCTTCGTAATGCGTCCAAAACGGATTCTCGCCGCCGTGGTCGCTCGCCCACATGTTGAAGGCGCGGCCGATTTGACGCAGATTGTTGGCGCAAACGACGCGCTCCGAGCGTTCACGGGTATCGCCGAGCACAGTGAACCCCGTCGCGCCGATCAGCGTCACCGAAGCCAGAACGATTGCGACTTCAACGCGCGTAAAGCCGCGCTGCGTTTTCATGCCAGATTTTTTTCCCATATTGGTCCTTTGAACGTTTGTTGATCATGACCTGACCCGCCAGTCTTTAGCACACCGAATACCACACGCGATTTTATTCGGAATTACGCAAAATGCGCCACCGAAAGTGCGTGGCCATCACGCACACCGTTTGACTTTCGCGCAAGCTCCGCGTGCGCAACGCGCGATGACAAGTTTATCTTTACCGAGGTTTAGCCCCATGTTGTTCGGGTGTTTTGATTACTATCTATTGATGTTCATTCGTGGTTGGCTTGCTTTGAAGCTCTTGACACCGTCTTAAAAAACGGTATCCTTGCTCGCGATGACTCGGATCATCCAGTCTCAAGGCTCATCAAACAGAGGGATGACCGATGCCCGGCTATGTCCGCCTATGCCCGGCTATGTCCGCCTATGCTCGGCTATGTCCGCCTAAAAAAATGTGAAAACCGCTTTTTCTCAGCCCTCCTCGATCCCCTCCTATTCCGGCAGTTTCGCGCTTATTCCGAATTCCATGAGGAGCTACGAGGAGCTATGAGGACCTACGAGGACCATAAAAATGTCAAAAACCATGATTCGCCGATCCCGTCCCTCAGCTCTGCGCTCTGCTGAAAGGCCACATCCGTGTTTATTCGTGTCCATTCGTGGTTTCTTTCCGGCTGCCCCTCACGTCGGCCTGGGTTGTGAAAATCCACCTATCGGTTAGGATCGAACCACATGGCGAAGAAGCTGTTTTTGCTGGATGGTATGGCGTTGGTGTATCGCGCGCATTTTGCGCTGATCGCCAAACCCATTTTCACATCCAGAGGCGTCAACACTTCGGCGCTTTACGGGTTCACCCAAACCCTGCTCGAAATTCTAAACAATCAAAAGCCGACGCACATTGCCGTCGCGTTCGATACCGATGCGCCCACCGAACGCCACGCCGCCTTCAAGGATTACAAAGCGACCCGCCAGGCCATGCCGGAGGAGCTGAGCGACGCCCTTCCCCATGTCGGCCGCATGCTCGACGCGTTCCGGATTCCGCGGCTGACCTGCGACGGATATGAGGCGGACGACATTATCGGCACGCTGGTGCGTCGCGCTGACAAGGAAGGTTTTCAATCCTACATGGTCACGCCGGATAAAGATTTCGGGCAGTTAGTGACGGCAACCACCTTTCTCTACAAGCCCTCCCGCATGGGCGATGCGGTCGAAGTGTTGGGTCTTCCTGAAATCCAGAAACGCTGGGGCGTTCAGCGCGTGGAACAGGTGATCGATATCATGGCGCTCTGGGGTGACACCACAGATAATGTTCCGGGCGTGCCAGGCATCGGCGAAAAAACCGCCATCAAACTGATTACCGAATACGGCAGCGTCGAAAATCTCCTGGCGAACACCGCGAACCTGAAAGGGAAGGTCAAGGAGTCTCTCGAGGCCCATCGCGAGGATGCACTCCTTTCAAAGCGCCTCGTGACAATAAACTGCGAGGCCCCCTGCCCTATCGAACTGGAGAGCCTGAAGTTGCAATCCTGGGACGAGGAGAAGCTCAAAGCGCTCTTTGTCGAATTCGAGTTTAATTCGATTGGCAAACGGCTGTTCGGCGAAAACTTCAAAGCCGGGCGCGGTTATCAGGCGCCTGCCGACCGTGATCCGCAAGAGCTTTTAAAGGAGGAGACCACGCCGGCGGTTCCACCGGCGGATCTCAAGGATATCACCAAGGTTCAGCACACCTATCGCGCCGTAACCGACGCCGGGCAACGGCGAGAGTTGCTCAAGCGGCTCGAAAGCGCGCCCGCGTTCGCATTCGCCGTTCAGGCGACCGATCCGGACCCAAAGCAAGCGAAGCTATTGGGAATAGCGTTTGCGCTGGAACCGCACACCGCGTTCTACGCCCCGTTCGCGCCGGACTTGCGCGCTGTGCTCGAATCCGATCGCGCCGAAAAAATTGGGCACGACCTGAAGTACGATCTCGCCGTGCTGCGCTGGCACGGGATATCCGCGCGCGGCAAGCTCTTCGACACGATGCTGGCGCACAGCCTGATCGAACCGGACATGCGCCATTCACTCGAGTTCGTGTCCGAAGCGTTTCTAGGCTACACCCCGATTCCGTCGAGCCGCGTTTTTGGAGAGGACGCTTCGGGACAGAAGAGCATGCTCGAATTGGCAGGACCGGACCTCTCGGAATACGCAGCAGAAAAAGTTGATTTGGCGCTGCAACTGCGCGCTGCGCTTGAGCCGCTGCTGAAGACCAAACAGCAGGAAAAAGTCTTTTATGAGATCGAATCGCCGCTGCTGCCTGTGCTGGTGGAGATGGAATACGAAGGCATCAAAGTCGATTCGGCCGCGCTGGCGGATTTTGCAGCCCAACTCTCGCGCGAGATGGCCGAGTTGGAGAAAGCGCTGTGCCAGATGGCCAATCGCGAATTCAACGTCAATTCACCAAAGCAGCTTGGCGAAATCCTGTTCGAGGTGCTCAAGATCTGCGAGAAGCCCAAGAAGACTAAAACCGGTCAGTACGCGACCGATGAGCAGACGCTGATGACCCTCGCGCCCGACCATGAGATCGTCCGCAAGCTGCTCGAGTATCGAACCGCGTCAAAGTTGAAATCGACTTACGCGGACACTTTGCCCGGCACGATTTTTCCGAAGACGGCGCGCATTCATAC
>DATENK010000036.1:0-10591 GCA_035275085.1 Verrucomicrobiia bacterium
TTCGCGACGCCGATTGCTGCAAACGCCATCCCTGTGGCAATAGAACTGACCAGGAACCGCAGGTTCTCGGGCAGCACTGAGCCCATCAGGAATGGAACGAGCGGGACAAAACCCACCACAACGAAGGCCGCGAAGGTGGACACGCCAGCGCGCCACGGGTTGCGCGCTTCCAGGTGCAGCCCCAGTTCTTCGATCAACATGGTGTCGATCCAGAGTTCTTTGTTTTGCGTGACCGTTTCCACGATGCGCTCGAGCGTTTCGCCTGAGAATCCTTTGGCGGCAAAGATCTGCCGGATTTCCTCCTGCTCGCCTTCCGGGAACTGATGGATGTGCCGTTCTTCTTCGCGTCGCGCATGGTCGAGTTGCTCATGCTGACTGCGAGTGCTGAGATAATTGCTGACCGCCATGCTCAAGCCATCGGCCAAAAGGTTCGCGACACCGAAAACCATGACGACCATTCCGGAAAATCCAGCACCAATCGCGCCTGCGACAACAGCGAAGGTTGTCACGCATCCATCGATGCCGCCGAGCACGGCATCGCCCAAATAGCTCGAGCGCGGCGGTTGCAATAAACGCTCGCGGATGGCATGCGGGTGGTGCTCCGCTTCGTGTTCGCTTACAGCCTTGTTCATGAGTGATGCGCGTGGTTGTGGCACAAAGCAGTTCAAGATGCACCGGATCAATGGTAGATTCAAACAGATGTGGGCTGTGATCACGTTAATCGCATTAAAACTGGCCGCAGAGTCGTATCTGGCATTGCTGAACCGTAGACATGTGCGGGCGCATGCGGGTGAGGTACCGGATAGCTTTCGAGAGTTTGTTGACGATTCCACTTACAGCAAATCCGTGGCATATACTTTGACGAAGGATGGCGTCAATCAATGGCAAATGATTTTCGATGCGGTTGTGCTTGCTTTGGTGCTGATCAGCGGCGTGCTGGCACATATTTACACTCTGTTTGGGCAATCAGTTTGGGCGCAGGCGGAATTTTTGTTCGTGGTTGGCGTCGGCCTGGCAATGCTCGGGCTGCCGTGGGATTGGTATGCGCAGTTCCGGCTCGAACAACGATTTGGGTTCAACACCAGCACGCAGCAGACGTGGTGGCTGGACAGGATCAAAGGGCTGATCCTCGCGCTGGTACTTGGGTACCCACTCTTGATCCTCGTGTTGAAGATTGTGCAATGGACCGGTAACAACTGGTGGCTGTGGGCCTGGGCCGCACTGCTGGCATTCCAAGCCGTGATGATGGTACTCGCGCCGGTGTTGATCATGCCGCTCTTCAACAAGTTTATGCCGCTGCCCGAAGGCAGTTTGCGCGAACGGCTCCTCGGCCTGGCTGAGCGCGCCTCCTTCCGCGCGCGGAGCATTCAAGTGATGGACGGCAGCAAACGTTCGCGACACTCGAACGCGTTTTTTACCGGGTTCGGCCACTTCAGGAAAATCGTGCTCTTCGATACGCTGGTGGAGCAACTGACCGAGGCCGAACTGGAAGCGGTCTTGGCCCACGAGATCGGCCATTACAAGAAAAAGCATATCCACAAAATGCTCGCGTGGAGCGCGTTAATTTCGCTCGGCACGTTCTACGTCCTTGCCGTGCTCGCCAAACAGGAATGGTTCTATCGCATGTTTGGATTCGAGCCTGGGCAAATTGCGCCAGCGTTGTTGATTTTCTCGCTCCTTGCCGGCGCGGTGAGCTTCTGGCTTAGTCCGCTTGCCAGCTATTGGTCGCGCCGCTTTGAGTATCAGGCGGATGCCTTCGCGGCAACGCTCGTGGGCAAGGCAACGCCGCTGGTCACCGCGCTGCGAAAGCTGAACGAGAAGAACCTAAGCAACTTGACGCCGCATCCGCTCTACAGCGGCTTTTATTATTCGCATCCCACATTGCTGGAACGTGAGCGCGCGTTGAAAGATGTCGATTTGGAAGGATCGTCGTACGCTCGATCAGTTGCCGCCCTTTGACGCGCCGCCTGCCGCCGCCACTTTGCGCAATTGCACCCGGTCATAACGCACCACCGTCTCGTTCATGTCATTGAATGCGCCCAGGCCGACGAGGAACTCCGACTTATTCGCTACCAGCGTCCCCCTGAGTTTCGCATTCTGCAAAACCGTGCGGTCGTTCACCGATGCGTTCACCAGACCTTCGTGGAACGTGAATTGAAAGGTGTTACGTTTATTCAATGACAACGGTTTGGCGACTTGCGTCTTGCTCCATCCCTTCGAGAAGCTGACCAACTGCCCTTCATCTCCATTTCGTTTCATGCGGAAGGCGTACCAATCTGTCGTGCTGAAATCAGGCAGGCCCATCACAAGGCCGGCCTGGAAATCACCGTTGGATGTTTTCAGTGCCTCGAATTCTCCACGCACTTCGAAATCCAGGCCGACGCGAGCGCGGCTGAACAGCATGTGGCCTTGCTTTTTCGAGCTGACTTCAAGGCCGCCTTCGGGTAACCGCCGCACTTCGCCGAAGGAAATCTCCCACGCGGGATCGTTCGTGGCCGTAGGAAAGAGGTCGATCCACTCCCCCGCCGCCAACTTTTTTTCAAGTTCGAGGGCGGCGATGCGAGCTTTGGCCAGCTTCGTGGTGCGCATATCCGAATCCCCAGCAGCCAACAATTCCTGATACCGCCGCAAAGCGCTGGCCACATCGCCATGCCTGTAAGCTTGCTCGGCAGAGGTTACCTTTGATTCAGCGGGACCGGTTCGAGCCGCGACCTCGAGGGGCATTAACGACAAATCGGCGCCCCATCCTGAGAAATTGTTTTCCCACGGTTGCCATTCGATCGCTTCTAATTGCTCACGCGCCACGTCGTAGTGACCCGCGAGATACGCCACTGCTGCATATGTGCTGCGCCAGCCGGCGCGGCTTTTCTCTTCAGATTTGGCAGCAATGTAGCCTTCATACATACGTTTGAGTTCCGGCCAGATGTCCGGCCGATCGTAAATATGCTCGCCGAACGGGACATCCAGTTCCGCTGCGATATCCATGACGACGTCGAAGAACTTGCGTGGGACGTCGGTGTCGAAACGGCCAGTGTTCAACGCGGTTTTGCCCAGCGCCAGCATCGCTTCGAGGCTGCCGTGCCACCGCGGTCGCAGGCCCCAGCGCATATCTTTCCATGCGCGCGGATAATCGATCTGAGCCGCGAGCGTATGATCGAACCACATGCGCATTTCCTCCGCACTCGATTGGCCCAAGGCCACGTAAATCATCCGGCACGGCGCCAGCGGCAGGTCGGGACGGATTTGCCACGCCTGAGTGAAACTCTTTTTAGCCAGCTCGAGGTGCTTGCCAAAATCCGCCCAACCTTGTTTCGTCACGGTGTTCGCATAGCCGCCGCCACGCGCTTTCCACGCTTCCATCACGTGGTACTCACCTTCCAACACGAGTGCCAGCCATTCAAAGTCTTTGCCGTGCGACCGAGGAATGGGGTAGACCATTTCGCGAATTCGATAAAAGAAATTGTATCCCCAGGTATTGATGAGGATTTCCGCGATCTCCGGCTGATCCTCCGGATGAAAGCTGCCGTCCTGAAAAGATTGCCGCAGGGACCTTAACGCAAAATTGAACAACTGATTGACACGATTGGTTTCCGTGGTCGTTTCAATCAATGTCACGGCGGCGCTGAACTTCGGATAGGCTTTGTGTCGAGACTGGTCGAAAGCGGTGACCGCCCGCTCGAGCCGCCTGTTCTTTTCATGCAACTCGATGGCGTTCAAGCCAGTGACCGTGAGCACCAACGGATCGTCGCAACCAGCCATCGCCGCCAGTTGATCGCATCGCAGCGCGACATCTTCGCGATTGGTGGCTGCCTCACCGAAGTACGCTTCGATCCAGTCCTGAATAAGGGCGCTTGCCTCCGTATCGCATGCAGCAGCGTGGTCGCCATTGGCTTTGTAACCCTCGACCCATTGACGGATCCGAAATTGGCGACCGCGTTTTTCTGCATCGGCCTCCGTAGCAGTTTTCCGGTCCCAAGTGACTTTTTTGCTGCTCACCTCGATGCCATCGGGCATACCGCGTTGGGCGATGCCTCTTCGAATGAACTCGCGCCGCCCAAAAATGGCAACCGCAACTGCAGCGATAATCAGAACGCCCGTGATGCCGGTCCATAAGAGTACGGCATTCTTCCTTTTCGGTGAACCAACTTGCGACGGTAACAGCGGCGCAGGCAGCACCGAATCCAGCGACTGCCATTCAGGCATCCCCTCGCGCCAGACGTACTCCTTGCCGGAAAGCTCGCCTGCAGCCCGCCGGCGCTGCAACTCCTCAACTGAAAAAACTCCGAGATCCCGCCCGTCGCTATGCAGGTGATAATCCATATGGCCAGCTCGCATCAAACCATGAGCGGGCGCTCGGAGGCTATCAAGTCGAATTCCGCCGCCGTCTAGGCGACTTCGCGGATGCAATTCTCTTCGCCGAAGGGATTGGTAGTCCGCCGCGGGCACTCCGGATCATTCCGCCATTGGCCGTCGACCTTGAAGCGGTACTCGTAAGTGCCAGGGCCAAGGGCGATCGTGGTTTTCCACGTGCCGTCTTTGGATTTTTTCAATGAGATCGGGTTCTGCTCCCAATCGGTGAAGTTTCCCACCAATTCCACAGTTTGAGCTTCGGGTGCGAAGATCGCGAATGCTTCCTGGGGTTGCCTGGAGTCTTTAGGTTGTTTGGTTTCCCTGGCTTCGGTCTTCTTTGGCGCCCTCGCGTTCGTTGTCCGTCTTTCCATCGTCTGCATAGGTCCCTTTCGTTCTCGGACGGGGCGGAATTCGCCGTCGCCCGCAACTCACTATAGATGAACAAACGGCGGCCTGCGTCAAGAGGGGAAGACCCCAATTAATAGATTATAAGGCCGCATCAGTCACTGCGCCGAGATGCGCGGAGTTGACGAGGCGCGCGTATTTAGCCAACACGCCCCGTGTGTAGCGCGGCTTGGGAGGAGACCATTTCCTGAGTCGGCGCTTGATATCGGCTGCTGGAATGTCCAGCGAGAGCACTCGTTTTTCAGCGTCAATCGTGATGGGATCGCCGTTCTTCACAATTGCCAAGGGGCCGCCAACGAAAGCTTCTGGCGTGATATGGCCCACCACAAACCCGTGACTGCCTCCGGAAAATCGGCCATCGGTGATTAGCGCCACATCCTTGCCGAGACCTTTACCCATGATCGCGGACGTAGGGGAAAGCATCTCGCGCATGCCTGGACCGCCTTTGGGTCCCTCGAACCGGATCACGACCACGTCACCTTTTTTCACCCCGCCGCACAAAATGGCGGAGAGCGCCGTCTCTTCCGACTCGAACACCCGCGCGCGCCCGGTAAAGCGCATTCCTTCCTTGCCGGTGATTTTCGCTACTGCCCCCGTAGGCGCCAGATTGCCGTAAAGAACCACCAGGTGGCTATTGCGCTTGACGGGATTGTCAAACCCGTGAACCACGTCCTGATCAGGCGGATATGGTCTTACGCCCGAAACGTTTTCAGCAACGCTTTTGCCGGTTACGGTAACGCAGTCGGCGTGGAGGAGTTCCTTATCCAGCAGCATTTTCATCAACGGAGTGAGCCCGCCGATGCGAACCAATTCGGCCATCACATATTTGCCGCTCGGCTTCAAATCGGCCAGCACGGGCACTCGTTTGCCGATCCGCGTGAAGTCATCAATCGTCAGCTTCACGCCAGCGGAATGCGCCATGGCGAGCAAATGCAGCACCGCGTTGGTGGATCCGCCCAGGGCAATTACGACTGTGATCGCGTTTTCGAACGCTTTCTTCGTCATGATGTCTCGCGGCCGAATGCCGAGCTTAATCAAATTCATCACGGCTTCCCCCGCGCGCTGGCAATCCTTTGTCTTGTCGGGCGAGATGGCGGCCTGCGCGGAACTGTTCGGCAGGCTCATGCCAAGCGCTTCGATCGCAGAGGCCATGGTGTTGGCAGTGTACATGCCGCCGCATGAGCCGGCCCCGGGAATGGCACACGCTTCAAGGCGTTCGAGATCGCCGTCACCGATTTTGTCGTTCGCGCGCATCCCGACAGCTTCGAACACGGAGACAACATCGACCGGACGGCCATCGAAATTGCCGGGCATGATCGTGCCACCGTAAACGAACACGGACGGGCGATTCAGTCGCGCGAGAGCCATAACGCAGCCCGGCATGTTCTTGTCGCATCCGCCAATTGCGACCAACCCATCGAATCCTTCGCAGCCTGCAACGGTTTCGATCGAGTCCGCAATTACCTCGCGGGACACCAAGGAATACTTCATGCCTTCGGTACCCATTGAAACAGCGTCCGAAATGGTGATTGTGCCAAAAACTACCGCTTTACCGCCGGCCTCATTCACGCCCTGCGCCACATGAACGGCCAATTGATCGATGTGCATGTTGCAAGGCGTTACCATGCTCCAGGTGGAAGCCACGCCGATCTGCGATTTCTTAAAGTCCTCTTTGGTAAAACCGGTCGCATAGAGCATCGCCCGGCTGGCCGCACGCTCGTACCCATCGAGCACGATGGATGAAAACTCGCGCTCGGCGGAGGTGCTCTTGCTGCTTTTTTTGCTCATATTTCAGCCGAGATTGTCGGCCAAAACGCCGCGTCAATCAAGCGGTGTATGCAGTGATACGGAGGTACAACGAGCCATTACGAATTTCGTTTGTTTCCGAGGGCGGATGATTTATACAGCCGCTATGCAAAAAATAGGCCTTTTCGCATTTATCTGTCTGCTTGCCCTCCCAGGAACCGCTGCTGAGTCCTACACCGAGAATCCGGGCACGGAAGGTGACGGCCATTTCACCGTCGGTCCGGAGTACAAGATTGATCCGGATTTAACGGACAAAGGGAATCCGAAGGGCCGACAATTCGAATTCTCCATGGTGCTGGCCGACAGCAAGACCTTTCGCGGCGACGATTCCACACTGGAGCCCGAGAAGAAGGCTGTGCGAAAGGAGCGGAAAATCTTCGTGTATGTGCCCGCGGCATACCGTGATGGGACCAAAGCGCCGCTGCTGATCATTCACGACGGACCTGGTCAGCTTAATCTGGTGCGCAATGCGTTGGACAACCTGACGATCTCTAAGGATCCGGCCCGCAAACTGCCTGCATTTGTGGCGATCGCTGTTCAAAACGGCGGCAATGATGGCAAGAATAGCGAACGCGGCTTGGAATACGACACGATGTCGGACCGCCTGGCTCGCTTCATCAACGGTGAAGTCCTGCCGGCGGTGTTGAACAATGCTGAAATTAAAGCCGCGTACCCCAAGCTCGCATTTACGGATAATCCATGGGGCAAGGCTGTCATTGGCTGCAGTTCGGGTGGCGCGGCGGCGCTATCGATGGGCTGGTTTCGGCCGGATTTGTTCCGCCGTATCATCGCCTATTCGGGCACGTTTGTGGACCAACAGGACGATGACGCACCGGAGGAAGCGAAGTTTCCGTTTGGCGCGTGGGAATACCATTCCAGCATGAAGCTGATTGAAAAGAGCGACAAGAAACCTTTGCGCATCTTCACGCACGTTTCAGAAAACGACATTCGGCCCAAGGATCCCGAAGAAACCCATCACAACTGGGTGATGGCCGGTGAACGCACGGCCGCTGCGCTGAAGGCGAAAGGCTACAACTATCGATTTGTTTTCAGCCGCGCAACGGGACACTGTGACAAGCGCGTGTTTGAGCAAACCCTGGCGGACACGCTCGTGTGGATCTGGCGAGGATATCATGGCGACTCATGAAGTTCGCTTTGGTAGCTCTATTAATCGGAGTGGGATTTAATGGCGTTGGACCGATGGTCTTCCGCGATTCATTCGCTGGCAAATTGGCAGAAGGTTGGAGTTGGCGGCGGGAAAACCCGGCGACGTGGCGGATTCGTGAGCACGCGCTGGAAATCCGGATCGAACCGGGGAACATGTGGGGCCCCGCCAATGATGCGCGCAACGTCTTGGTTAGGAAGTTGGCCGAAGCTTCGCGAACACAAATATCCCTGACGGTGTCGAATAAACCGACCGGCCAGTACGAACAAGTGGACCTGGTTTGGTATTACGATGACAGCCACCAGGTAAAGATTGGCCAGGAGATGGTTGACGGAAAATTATCGATTGTCATGGGGCGCGAAGAAAAGGACCGAACGCGGACGATCGCGATCACTCCGATTGAGGCGCTTCAGGTGGATTTGCGGCTTGTGATGACGAACAACGTCATTCGTGGCGCATTTCGCACTACTGGTACGAAGGCATGGCGCGAAGTGGGTTCATGCGATCTGCCCGTGCATGGGGACGCGCACGTTGCGATCGAATGTTATCAGGGTTTGCCCAGCGCGGAGCACTGGGCGCGGATTACAAACTTCGAGATCTCTAACTGAGAAGCTTTGCGCGCACGGCCACGATGTGGTGGCGCCAAAACATCAGCCAAATGGCGACCGCCGTAAGCAGTGTGTTTTCCAGCAGCTTGCGGCAGATGAGGACTTCGCCAGCGCCACAGCCGCAGTCGAATTTAATCGCGCAAAATGGAATGTGTTCCGCACCGTGGATTGCGAGCGCGCGGCGCAGGATCAGGAGCGTGAACGGGATGAGCATGGCGACCAGCAGCAGCGCCGTGGAACGCGCCGCGATGCCCAAGACCAATAGCAAGCCGCAAAAGATTTCGAACCACGGCAGGGTAGAGGCGATGAAATTTAGCACAAGATGCTGGTCGGTGATGTTGTATTGCCGGACCAGTTTCAGGAATTCGACGGGATGCAACGCTTTGCTGAGGCCCATGTATATAAAGAGTCCGCCCAGCACCCAGCGGACAAGCAGCGCGGCGACGTCAGCGACCCGCAGTCGAGGAGCGGAAATACTTTCGGTGGCCGTAGTAATCATCGCCGGGGCTGGATGATTTGGCCGCTGGCGCGCGCGCCCACTTCGAATGGCATGGTGTTGGTCCATTCCGAAATCCCGCCGCCGTAAACGAGAATATTGCCGGCTGGAATACCCGCCTCGCGGAGCATAACGGCGGCGAACTCACTGTCCTCGCATGAACCCCCGTTGCAATAGACGACAACCTTCTGGGCGTTCATACAAAGCGGCAGGACAGCCGGGAGGTAATTTTCAGGCCGGTAGCGATCCAGTTGCCAGGCTCCCGGAACATGGCCTCCTTCATAAGCGTGGTCGTTTCGAGCATCTACAAAGATGATTAAGCCTTGCTCGTACGCCGGATCGCGAAAGAGTTGCGCCACCTGATTGCTCGTGCCGAGATTAAGGCCATGCTGCTGCAGGCGGGCCGCGATAGAATCGGGCGCGCTAACCGCATTTGCCCCCGTTACGGGCGCACCGGGAAAGTAATCGCGCGCGATGCGTAATCCACGCGGGGAAAGCGCGTTAGCCGCGAGCGCGAAGAGAACGCCCACGATTGCGATCAGGAGCGCCTCGAAAACGACGGCCTTAAGGCTTCGCATTTACCGCACGCACACCGGCGTTTGTGATCGTGGCGACCACAGGCCGGGGAACCCCGGACACGGCGTTGGTGGCGTTGATCGGCCGCACCGCCGAAGGTGGCACCGCGCCAGGAGTTGGGATCGACGCCTGAATGAAAGGCACTTTCAACGTGGGATACTTCGGATGCGAAGTCTTCACAGTGAGCGCCATGTCCGGCTTCGATGTGAAATTTGTCGGGAACGTCACGTTCAAAGTGAACAGTTTGCCAGGCTGCGTTTCAGTGGTTTGCACCGTCACGCCTTCCGCGTTCACCGCGGGATCCGTCAACGTGATCGGCTTTGTGCTGTTATTGCGGATCGTGACGGGCTGGCGATAATTCGGACTGAGCGGGCCGGCGGGCAAACGGATCGCTTGCGGCATGGCCACCACGGCTGGCTGGGGCATCGCATAGGCAGTTACACTGACGATCGGCAAGTTTGTCGACGTGCTCTTCATCGTGATCATGCTTTGCGGAGGAGAGTTGGTGGTGGTCGGCACGTACGTAACGCTTAATTCATATTCTTTGCCGGGGGTAAGCGTCTTCAACTCGGTTTTGAAATTTGGGTTGTTGGACTCAGGCTTTTCCAGGGTGATGGATTCTTCGAGATTATTGGTGATCTTAACGACCTTGGTGTCGTTGGTGACTTCCCCTTCCACGCCCATGAAATATACATACGCCGGATTCACATCCACAGGCTTCCAGATGGTGGCCTTAACCTGCAGGGTTTGCACATTCTGGACAGGGTCATTGCACGTGACCGAAATGGATTTGGTGACGGTGCCGCTCGGCGCGCCGGGGTTGAACTGGATCGGGATCTTACCCACTTTGCCGGGCTCGACTTTGCGGTCCCATTGGCCGGCGGTGGTGCAGCCGCAGCCGGGACGGACATCGGTGACTTCGAGCACAGAATTGCCGGTATTGGTGAAAAGAAAATCGGTCCGTTGCGGCTCGTTGGCCTTAATTTTGCCGAAATCGTGGATCAGTTCCTGGAATTGGATCTTGGGCTTGATATCCGTGGCCAGGGGTTGGGCCAGCGTGACGCCCGCGAAAGACGCAAAAGCAGCAGAAAAAATGAGCAAACCTTTCATAATCGGCGACCATCCTAACACAAGCTGCACGGCCCTGCATCAAGAATTAAGTAAGAAATTCGTAAAGAAAAATTG
>DATENK010000037.1:0-5683 GCA_035275085.1 Verrucomicrobiia bacterium
GCCTGCAAGTAAACGACTCCTTCCCTCCCCCCAGCGCAGCATTTTACCGCGCCGTAGCGCGTTGAAACCGTTTCAAGCTCCTGGAAGGACGAGCTACGCGAGTCCCTGACTTTCCTCGGATTTTAGAGATCGCAACAGATCAGGTCCGCGGCCTCCTGTTAACTATTACACGCCGCGACGGCGCAAAAACCAGATCATGCCCAAGCCGCTGAATCCCATAAGCGCCCAGGTCGAGGGTTCTGGAACCGGTACGATTTGCCCGCGGATTTCCCCACCAGGGAAGGTGGAGTCGTGAATATTGACGTACCACATGCTGTTGTTTAAATCGGCGATTTGCTGCGGCACGGTGTAGTTTGCGTAACCAGGCACGGATTGAGTAGTCAGAGTGACTGATCCATTGATGGTGCCCGACGTGAATCCGAGTGGGATCACCGAACCACCAAGGTCATAAAGGACGCCGGTGCCAATGCCCACTGGCGCGGGTCCATGAATGTGAGCAGCCGTCGACGGTGTCGTTAGACCCGTAAACGTTCCATTTAGCGTGAGAGTGTTGCCGGAAAGAGTAAGATTGATGAAGCCGCTTCCGTGCCGCCCTGCGCCGCCGTCTTGCGCGCCGTCAAGATTTGCCGTGAATAAACTTTGCGCCTGTGCGAGCGCGATGCTGCACACCAGCATTGCCACGATAATCCCGTTTTTCATAGACAAATAGAATTTGGCTTTCAGCCATCACGTATCGGAATAAAACATTAACAGCAGATTGTTCCCCGAAAAGCAAGAATTATTGTTCCCGTTGCTTCCGCGATCCTTTGCGTTTTCCGTGTAAGAAATATCCGCGTTCATCCGTGTCCATCCGCGGTTAACCTTTCCCTTCTTCACTTCAAAGGTGAAAGTTCGATGTTTGACGTGCTTTGTAGAAACCTTTTTCGGTGTGGTGTGTCTAAATAGGCGATGCATCAATTGGGTAAGGCAGGAAGCCGGAGCGTGTGGCCGAACTGGCCATGAAAGAGTCAACCCTATCTCGCTGAGTACGGTGCCAACCGGAGTCGCCACGATTTCACGCAACGACAGCTGATGATGCCTGATTTTGCGTGCGTATCTGAAGACCACCTATCGTGGGGTGCTGGATGTGCTGGCTGCGAGTGCCTCGTTGCGGCAGTGCCTGGGGCTCGATGAAAACCTGCCGCATTTTACGACACTGCAGAAATTTCAACGCGCTCAGTCATGTGCTGGCCATAGCTCAAAAGCTGGTGGGTGTCATTGGTCAACAGGCATCGCAGCAGGCGGGCAACTCCTGTGAGGTGGCAATGAATGCCGCGGGGTTGTCGCGCACGACCCGTCAGTAATTACTTCTGCAGCCGCGGTGGACGGCGGTTCCGGGCTGAGTGAAGGTCCCGGCGGTTCTCTGTGGCAGCCTGTTGCCCGCAGGTTCGTGGGTCACGTCTATTTATTCGCGAAATCGAACGACTCCTCGGCTTCGTGTAACTTGCCCAGCCGAGATTGAATGACGTCTACCTTGACAGCGATAATACATACGGCTATTCTCCTGCGGATGACTGGTTCCATCAGTCATGGTGATGCGGCGCTGCTGCGTCCCGCTCTTTGACATTGCGCATTTACCCCGGGGCTTCCGGTGATGTTTTCTGAAGCGGTCCACCTCTGCGGGACAAAACCGGACAAAACCGGACGAAAAAGCCTGGGGGGGGGGCAAAATCGATCGTTGATTATCAAGGACTTGTGCAAACCCTCGAAAACAGCCCGTCCGATTTTGCAGTTTGGTTCGCTGTCAAAGCTACAGATCCGACCGTCAAGGATAGTCAAAGGTAGTCAAACATAGTCAAGGTGCGGATTTTCGACGGGAGCCTTTGTTGGCCACAAGCCGATCACCAACCCATACAAGGCGATATGAACCGATACAAACCAATCCGGCCACTTCCTTGCCCTTCTGTGCGCCGTGGACGGTCTTCTTCTCCGTGCTCTCCCTGCACTCAGTGTCCTCCGTGTCAAACTTCCCCCCTACCTTTTCGCAAGTTCAGCCGTCGACCATCGTTCCCCGCAGCGCAGGACGCGGTAAGGCTGGTGAAGGCGTTTGCATTCGGCGATGAACTCATCCGGCGCAGCCGTGTTGAACGCGAACATATCGTAATGGCACGGGATGCCGATCTCCGCGCCGATTTGCTTGGCGAGCGCGGCAGCCTCATGTCCGTTCAGGTTGCCGGCAACGCGTCGGGCGGGATGATCGCCATTGATGGGCAGCAGCGCGATATGGACCTGCCACCGTTGGACGTTCGGCACGATCTCCGGGTAGAGCCTGGTATCGCCCGAGTGGTAAATCCGCCAGGGTCCGGCCTCGATGATGTAGCCGAGGAACTTGTGCCGGCCCCATGCATCGGTCTCAAGCTCGTTGTGTGCGGCGGGAACGGCGTGGAAGTGAAAACCCTTTGCGGTAAGCGACTCGCCCGCATTCATCCCGCGCGGCGCTTCCGACATCAGCCCGAGGCGATCGACGACGATCTCGCGGATGGCTTCAGGGCAAATCAATTCCAGTTTCGGATTCGCCCGAAAAAGCGGAACGAGCGTGTCTTTATCGAGATGATCGGTATGCACATGGCTGGACGTAACAACGTCGATGAAATTGAGCCGTTCCGGCTGGACGACGATGTCCGTCATGCGAACGTGCGGTTTGTCCGTCGCTGCGTATTTGTGCGTGAGCGCGTCGGAAAGATAAGGGTCCAGCAGCAGATGCCGTCCCTGCCATTGCACGAGGAACCCGCTTTGGCCCAGCCACCACAGGCGCAGGTGCTCCAAATCGTGCGCGGTGTCGCGCACGCTGTCCAGGAACGCGTCGTCCTGCAGAACGGGGCGGATCATGATTGAATTATAATAGGACTCGTTTTCTAATTCAGAAGGATGATTTTGGAAATCGTCAAATATGGCCATCCGGCGCTGCGCGCCAAAGGGGCGCGCATCGAAAAGATCACCCCTGAGATCAAAACTCTGATCAAAGACATGTTCGACACGATGTATGCGGCGGCAGGCGTCGGCCTGGCGGCGCAACAAGTTGGCCGGGCCTTGCAACTGACTGTGATCGACGTGCGTGGGGTGAAAGATCGGCCGTCAACGTTGTACTTGGACGGCAAACCCGCCGACGTGGCGGCCTACATGCCCGTAGTGCTGATCAATCCGGAGATTCGGCCCTTCGGCGATCCGGCAACAGGCCCGGAGGGTTGCCTGAGTTTTCCGGAGATTTACTCGGACATCGCCCGCCCGGAATCCGTCGAAGTGAAGGCCCTAAATGCCGAGGGGCAAACGATCCATTTCGCCGCGGGCGGGCTGTTGTCTCGCGCCGTGCAGCATGAAACGGATCATCTTAACGGCATCCTGTTCATCGATCGCATGAGCGGTTCGGCGAAGGCGGAGATCAAAGCTGAACTGGAGACCTTGCAGCAGGAAACCAAAGCGCGCATAGCAAAGAAGTGATCGGGGAATTCGGGCGGCGACGACTGCCGAATTGCGGTTTTCTGCCAACCCTAACCGAACTTCAATCGGCAGCCGCCGCCGTTGCTGAAGCCGGATGACATTCTTATTTCAGCAACACTCGGCTATATTGCAACTGCCGTGCCACGCATTTTTGAGAAACACCGGCGGCGAGTCTATTTGTGCTCGAAGATGGCAACCGAACCAGTTTGCGAAATCAAAGTATAGGTCGAAAAAAAAGTCTCGTTACTGATCGCCGCCGGTCTGTCCCAAACGATCACCAGATCCGCGTTTGTGTGCAGGGATTTAATTTGCGGAAATCGGTTGTTCAGATTCACGAGCAGAGGCGGAGGTTTTCGGGCCCTTAATAGCGCGGACATCAGGAAATACTCACACCGGTTGCGTCGCGCAAGAATCCCCACCGCGGGCGCGTGCCTTTCGCGGACGGCGCGTTTGGCCTCCTCGATCCCTCTGAGCGTCGCTTCATCTTTGTATCGGTACCGCGCGTACTTCAGGTGGCTTAATGGTTTCGCCTGGTTCGTGACAATGCACACCAGGGCAAGCCCGAATGCCAACATCGTCGCCGGCAACACGATTCGCGGCAACAAACGAACGATCACTGGCGCAGCCAGGCAAAGCACCGGAATGTGCAAACGCGGATGCCATTCCTGCCACGCAATCACGTAGCTAAATAAAGCGAAGCTCACAAAGGGAACCATAAAAAAGGCCGTTATCCATCTGTCGCCAGGCCGGAATAGGCCTGCAACGGCGATCGCAAACGCCATGATGCCAAGCAAGACATGAACTGGAGCTTTGGCGCGGTCTTCATTGGAAAGCTCCAGTGCCACGGCGAAAGGGGCGCTCTTCGGGAACGTGGTTCGCGGGTCATCAACATCCAGCCCGAGCAATCGATGAAAACCGGCGACCGCCCGGGTCGTGGCAGCGTCGAGCCGCGCAGACCCACTCGCCAGGTGCATAGCCGTATTGCGAATGAGGTTCGAAGCCAGTGCCGGAGCTGTAAACAATGTGTTGGCCACTGGAGGCCCGCCTTTGTTGGCCCGAGGTCCCAGCGGAGAGCCGAACGCCGCTGTTAAACGAACGAAAAACCCGGCATTGATGGTCAGGACGATTAACATCACAGCGGTCCCCCAGCGGACCGCGCGCTTTATCCCGAGTGTGCGAACGGCACTTGCACCAATCCAAACCGCCACCGGCAATCCAAAGATCATGGCCGTGCCTTTCGACAACAGCATCAGCCCGCAAGCCGCGCCGATTAGCGGCGCGGAAAAGGTTCGGGCATTGTAAGCCTTCAGTCCCTCGAAGGCGAAGGCGCACAGGAAGAAGGCCAACACGATGTCGTTCTTCGGATTGGCCGCCTCGAGCGCCGCCGTTGGTATGCTGACCACCATCAGCGCCGCTACTGCTTGCAAGCGAGCGTTGCAACGGAGCTCGCGCGCGATCCCCGAAGCCGTTAGCGCGGTCAATGCCAACGCGAACCATTGAACGAGGTTTACCCAATGGTCGCCATGGGACAAAATCATCGAATGCAACCCGCCATATTCGGCGAATGGTTGCATGACCAGCATTCGAATATCCGCCGCCGGGAACAGTCCCACATGGCGCTGCTGCATCCAATAGACCTGGCGCGGCAAATGATAGCTGAGCGCGTCCCAATTGTTCGGAGGCGTCGCCGCGGCTTGCACGAAAATCAGCCCCAGCGCCAGCAGCGTAGCGGCGACGATCGCAATCACGAGCCAGTCTTTGGGCAACTCTGGAATTTTGGGCCGCCACCTCCGGTGTTTCCACCCCAGAACGATGATCGGGACTGCCCACCAAATCAACAGCGGCCAGAACGCCACAGCCTCGAACAGGCTCAGCAGTTCGCAACCGGCAACAACCCAGACTCCAGTGACTATGCCACCTGCGATTGCCGCATCGCGCCACGGTCTTGCATCGCGCAGGTAAATCGCAGTCCCGCAAAAGAACAGGAAAGGCATGAATCCGAATGCCCACATGAGCCCCTGTCTTAATTATTTAATCGGCGAAAGTCTAGCGCGCGGCTCATTTACGAGCCCGCAGCAGCGCGGATAAATAACGACCCGTGTGGGACGTTTTGTTGCGCGCGATCTGCTCGGGTGGACCTTCGGCAACAATGCGGCCGCCGCCTGCGCCCCCTTCGGGGCCGAGATCAATGATCCAATCGGCTTCA
>DATENK010000038.1:0-6782 GCA_035275085.1 Verrucomicrobiia bacterium
CCCCCGGAGTTATATGAGTAAAGTTCCAGGCCAAGGTCGTTCCAGCCCAGAAACCAATCAAAGGCGCGAGTCGCCTGGTCCTGCCAGTAGGGGTCCGAGGTTACGCGATACGCCTCGAGGCTCGCGGAGATCATCGCGCACGCTTCGATGGGTTGCTGGTCGAATTGCGCGCGGTCACCGTTGCGGGAAAAGAAGCCTTTGCAGCCAATGGGCCGGAAATGGCCCTCTTCCGAAGTCTGAATCTCCGCCAGCCAGCGCAAAGCGCGAAGGCCCCATTCGATGGCATTTTGCTGGCCAGTCGCAGCGCCGCATTGGATCAGCGCTTGTGCCAGGCGCGGATTATCATAAGTGGCCTGGCCTTCACACCAGGTCCAATCGTCCGAACTCCATTGTTCAAATTTTTGGATCAGGCGACCCGTAAGACTATCGCGAATCTGCTCGGCCAACCGGTCGCCGCTCAGCCGTTGCAAATATTCCTGGATGCCCAACAGCGAGAAGGCCCAAGCCCGCGGCGCTTTGAATTCCATCGCACTCGGCAGGACGCGATGAAGCAGGTCGCCCGCAAAATTCTGGAAACTGGGACGACGCGAGCGGCCGACGCACATGCCGAGCGCCCAAAGCGTGCGTCCATTGCAATCTTCCGAGCCGGTTTCTTCAAGCCAACGGCGGTCGAAGCTCATGAAGTTCCGGAAACGCCGTGTGGCTGGATTATAAGCGTGGTTGATGAACGCGGCGTATCGCGTCGCGAGGGCGCGCACCTGAGGCGAGTCCTCGCCCAATTGCTCGAGCACCACGGTCAGGATCAGCGCGCGGGCATTATCGTCCGTGCAATAACCTTCTGCGAAATTGGGGAGCGTATACTTTGCGTGTTGGAACATGCCGGTCCCATCGGTCATGCGCTGCAAATGGTCCAACTTCAGCTCCGGCAATTGGCGCGGCTGCTGATCGAGGGTCTTGATGGCAAACACCTTGCGCGAAATCCCGGCACGCTCGACGCGCGCTTGCGCAAAAGATTGCATATACATCTTGGCAACCTGGCTCCAGACCATCTCCCGGCCGATTTTGTAGGCGCTCTTGCGCATTGAATGCCGACGGCGCTCATCTCTCAATAGATCGACGACTTGCCGCGCGATCGCATGCGGATCGCCGAACGGCACCACCGCGCCGCGGCCATCCGAAAGCAGTTCCTGAGCGTGCCAATAGGGTGTGGACACGATTGCTTTGCCCGCGCCGAAGGCATAGGCAAGCGTGCCGGAAGTGATTTGCGCCTCGTTGAGATACGGCGTGACATAAATGTCGGCCGCGCCAATGAACTCCTTGAGTTCTTCGATCTCGACGAAGCGATTGTAGAAAATCACGTTCTTCTCGATGCGGTTCTTCTTCGCCAGCCGTTCGAGCCGCGTGCGGTAAGTTTCCCCCTGGTCGCGTACGAGGTTCGGATGCGTCGCGCCGAGGACGATGTAAACAACGTTCGGAAATTCGGCGAGAATTTCCGGCATTGCGTTCAAAACGTTTTCGATGCCTTTGTTGGGCGAGAGCAAACCAAAGGTTAGCAGCACCAACTTTCCTTCGACGCCGAATTGGTCCTTGAAATAATTCGGGTCGATAAAGGGCACGTCGGGAATCCCGTGCGGGATAACATCGATTTTCGCGGTGGGCGTTTGATAAACTTCTTCGAGAATTTCCTGGCCGCGGCGGGTCATGACCACGAGCCGCGTCGATTGCTGGACGATCTCGCTCATCACACGGCGCTGCTCGGGGTTCGGCTCACGTAACAACGTGTGAAAGGTGGTCACCATTGGCATCTTCAGATCGCGCACCAGGGCGAGCAAGTGACTGCCGGCTGGGCCGCCGTAAATGCCAAATTCGTGCTGAAGGCTCACCACGTCCACGTTGCTGAGATTCAGGAAGTCGGCGGCGCGCCGGTAGGAAAGCAGATCCTGCTCGGCGATTTCAAAACGAACCTCAGGCGGGTATTCATAACCACAGTCAAGATCGTTGACGGGTACTACGAAGCACTTGGTTTTCGTAAATTGGCCCGCAATGCTGTTGTGCAGATCCGAAGTGAACGTGGCAATGCCGCATTTCCGCGGCAGATAATCACCCAAGAACGCTATCTTCCTGATTTCCGTGTGCACCATCTGTTTACTGTAGGAGGAATGTCGGGTCCTGGCGTATGGGGAGTTTCCGTCAATTTCGCGTGCGAAACCCCTGAGAGGAATTGAATAGCTTTCGCAGCACGGAAATCAAATACTTCGTTCAGGTCGATATGAAAACTGCGCTTCTGGTGGTGTTGGCCGCTGCAGTGGGTTTCGCAGCAGGCTTCGTCATCATCTCCAAACGGCACGCGGCCAGACATGCGGCCTTGCTCGCCGAGCAGCGCGCGGCCTGGGAAAACGAAAAAGCTGTCCTCGAACAGGAACTTGACGCTGCTCGCGCCCGGATGCCGGCTCTGGCCTCTGTGACAGTCCCGGCGTCCGTCACTGGGGACGCAGTTCCGGCGAGACCCGGCCCCGCTGAAATTCTTGGGAAACTCCAAGCCTTGCGGGGCCGCGGTCCCCGCCAGCTTCGCGAAGCCGCTTATTGGCTCACCGAATTGACGCAACGGGGGACGGCGGCTTTGCCTGCCATTCGCGACTTCCTGGCGCGCAATCAGGACATTGACTTCGATACAGCATCATTCACGCAAAACAAATCGGTTCGCGAAGTGCCGCTCGACTTTGCCTTGCCGCCTTCGTTGCGCTTCGGGTTGTTCGATGTCGTGCGCCAGATTGGTGGCACGGATGCCGAGCGAATTCTCGCTGAGGCCCTTGGGCGGACGGGTCGCGGCGTTGAGATCTTGTATCTGACGCGCGCGCTGCAGGAGATGGCACCGAATAACTATCGCGACGCGGCGTTGTCGGTGGCACGCGAACTCCTCGCGGCGAATACTTCGCCCGCATTCAGCAGTCCGTTGGATCGCAACCACCGCGACAATCTCTTCAGCGTGCTTTCGATGTACAATGACGGGTCGTTCACCGGGAATGCTCAGGCGCAACTTGTCCAAGCGGATGGCCAGATCGATCGCGGTGCGTTGAAATATCTGCAGCAAGTGCTTGGGCCGCAGTCCGTTGCGATTGCCGCGCAGGCTTATCAAGATCCTCGCGTGTCCGATTCGGCCAAGAAGGAACCGCTCGCCCGGGTTGCGCTCAGCTACGTGGGCGCGGACCAGCAAGCGAACGAGTTCTATCAGCGGGCGATCAACGATCCCGTGCTCACGCCAAACCACCGCAAGAATTTGATCGAGGATCTCAACGAGGACGGCTTGAATTTCAAAAACCTGACGCAGCAGGATCTGCCCCTTATCAAAAATCGACTGACCTTAATCGATCAACTTGCGCCGAACGCTATGGATAAAGCCAACGCGGCAGCATTCCAGGAAGCGAAAAAGGACTTACTAAATATGCTGCTGCGGCTCGGCGGGCCCTAAATAACCTTTTCCGCGCCTCGGCTGTTACGTTAACGTTAACGCGGTCAATTTTCAGTCATCTAGACTTACCCCGTTTGTTCCGATAAATTAGGAGCAATGGCCACTTTGCTGGATAGGACCGAACAAAAAGCCCTGCAACGGGAAACCGCCATAAAGAAGCGGTATTCCGGTGAGGTCGTTTATATGTACGCGTTCGACGTGGCCTACGAAATGACCCGGCAACGGGTCGAGTTCCTTCTAGGCCAGAAAACCGAGCCGTACACCCTGGGCGCAAGCAAGCGCAGCCCACGCCATGTTTTCTTCTATAAGCCCCAGATGGTGAAGCTGCCCGAGATCGAGCGGGTTGGCCCTTACGGTCCCATCAGGCTCGAACGGGTCGTGAAGCTGCTGCCCGTCGGCGCCATAAGTATCACGGTCAGCGTGCCGTTCGCGGTGGACCGCCTCGAAGATCTGGTCGTTTTTCACGACTTGCAGCTCGATACCGGGTCGCTCGCCGAAGAAGTCCGGCATCTCGCGGAAGACATTCGGCACGAATTGGAAGGCTTTTACATCCGCCCGGTGCCGAAACTCATGGAAGAGGAAGCCTACACCGTGTTTTGCATGGAAGCGCCGCTGACCACCAGTGAAGGTTTGCCAATGACTGCCGAAAACTGGTTGCACGCCCACCGGCGCCAGGTTGCCGCGCTGCTTAGCCAGGAAAGCGATGTTCGCCACCTTTCGCGCCAGGAAGCGGAGGAAAACACGGTCAAATACCTGAGCTATTACCAGAACGATCTAATCGTGATGGACTGGGACGCGGCACTTTTGGTGGACGAAGAGCCGGATTTTGACGAGACGCTCTATATTATGGAGCTGGCCAATCTTCAGCTCGCCGAACTCGAAGCTTACGACCGCATCCTGGATGATGCTCTCGACCGCGCCTATCGCGACCTGAGCCAGCATCCCTTGCGCAGCCGGAAGCGGATGATGCGTGACCTGAAAGAAATCCGGATCGACCTGGCTCGCTTCAGCGATGAACTATCGAACATCACAAAGTTTTTCGGGGATTGGCACCTCGCGCGCATCTACAAAAGCATTGCCGAGCGCTTCCACCTGAGCGAATGGCATCGGACCATTGACGACAAATTGAAAACACTCGATGGCCTTTATGAAATCATCAAGCATGACCACACCACGCGCTTGATGCTGATCCTCGAAGGCACCATCGTGCTTCTTTTTATCATCGACCTTTTCGTGCTTATTCTGGGCCTAAAAGGCCGTTAGTGCAGTCCAGCCATCAACCGCATCAGGTGGGGTTGGGAAAAGTCTTTTCGTTCAACTTCGCCTGCAAATTTGCCTTCGCGCAAAACGATGACGCGGCGGCTGAGATTCATGACTTCGGGGAGCTCCGACGAGATGACCAACAAAGCGATGCCCTGACATGCGAGTTCATCGAGCAACTGATGAATTTCCGCTTTCGCACCGACATCCACACCGCGCGTGGGCTCATCGACAATCAGCACGTCGCACTGGCGAGCCAGCCATTTCGCGAGGGCGATTTTCTGCTGATTGCCGCCGCTCAGGCCGGCGATGGCTGAGTCCAACCCCGGGGTCTTCACGCGTAAACGGTCAATGAAACCTTGCACGAGCGTGCGCTCCTTACGCGCACGTACAAATCCCAGTTGCGTCAGCCGGCGCAACGCCGCGAGCGAACTGTTTTCGCGGCAATTCATAGTCAACACGAGGCCTAATCGTTTCCGGTCTTCCGGGAGCAAGCCGACCCCGGCCGACAACGCGGACATGACTGAACCCAACGGAATCTGGCGGCCGCGCACGAACACCTGGCCGTTGGCGCGTGGGTCCAACCCAAAAACGGCTTGCGCCACTTCGCTGCGGCCGGCTCCCACGAGGCCGGCGAACCCCAGCACTTCGCCGGCATGCAGGCGGAAGCTGATGTCACTGAATTTGCCGGGCGACGAAAGATTTTCGACACGCAACAATTCTGGGCCCAGTTGCTTCTCCAAATGGTGGGAGGTGTATTGCTTGATCTCGCGCCCCACCATCTGATGAATGATCCGGTCAGGAGTGGTACCTGAAATTTTTTCCGTTGCCACGTGCCGGCCATCGCGAAGGACCGTCACAGCGTCGCAGAGCCGAAAAATCTCTTCCATGCGATGCGAAACGTAAATGACGGTGATGCGGCGCTGCTTGAGTTGGCGGAGTAACTGGAAGAGGTGTTCGCTTTCGTGGGCTGACAGAGAACTCGTTGGTTCATCCATTACGATCACCCGCGCGCTGACGCCGAGCGCCGCGGCGATTTGCACCAACTGCTCCTGGCCGGTCGAAAGCGCGCCCATCAGGCGATCCACGTCTATGTTCGCCTCGATTTCGCTCAGCATAGCGCGCGCTTTCGCACGCATGGCGCGCCGATCCAGAAAGCCGGCGCGCTGCGGCAGATTTCCGAGGCATAGATTCTCCGCGACCGTAAGATTCGGGCAAAAGGCCAGTTCCTGGTGCACCATCGCGATCTTCAAGGGTTCAGCCGTAAGGATCTCGCCTTCGTCGGGCGCGTAAATGCCGGCCAGGATCTTGCCGAGGGTGCTTTTGCCCGCGCCATTCTCGCCGATCAGTGCGTGACAAGTGCCTTCCTCGATCACAAAACTCACTCCATCCAACGCAACGACGCCCGGAAAGCGTTTGGAAATGTTCCTGAAGGCGAGAAAACTCACAGAAAATAGCCGCGCTGCTTCTCCGAAATCGGCATGCCTAACTTTTCCATCACCTGCATCATGTCCTCCCAAACGCGGCGCTTCTCCGGAGGCGCCTGATTACGTAACAGATAGGACGGATGATACGTCGGCATTACCGGAATACCGCGATACGTCTGCCAATTACCGCGCAATTTCATAATGCCGCCCAAACCCAGCAGCCCTTCGGTTGCGGTGCCGCCGAGCGCAACCATGACCTTTGGTTTGATCAGATCGATTTGCGCTTCAAGGTAAGGAATGCACGTTTGCATCTCTTCAGGAGTGGGCTTGCGATTGCCATAAGCCTGCCCTGGCGTATCCGGGCGGCACTTGAGAATATTGGCTATGTAGACAGTTTGTCGGGTCAATCCCATGGCCTGGATAATCTTGGTGAGCAGTTGCCCGGCAGCGCCGACGAACGGCTCGCCTTGCGCGTCTTCATCCGCACCCGGCGCCTCGCCCACGAACATCAACTTGGCATCGATGCTTCCGACACCAAACACGACATTTCTTCGGGATTTCACCAAGTGGCCACACTTAAGACATGCGAGGACTTGCTCGCGTAATACGCCGATGGCTTCGGCTTT
>DATENK010000039.1:0-3139 GCA_035275085.1 Verrucomicrobiia bacterium
GCTACCGGCGGAACTGTCGCCGTCAGAATGGCAGTATCGCTGAGTGTCGGCCCTATATTATTCGTAATCAGCACGCTATAGCCGCCGGCATTCTGGAGCTGCACATTCGTGAGCGTTAAAATTCGGTTCGTCGCGTCCAATATCGGATTGTTGTTGAACCGCCATTGATACGACAAAGGCGCCGTGCCATATGCCAGCACCTCAAACGTGACTGAGACGCCAGTGAAGACGTTGGTGCTTTGCGGCTGCAGCGTTATGATCGGCACCGATCGGACAGTCAGGGTCGCCGGCTGACTGTTGGTCGTCCCATAAGCGTTCGAAACCTGAACCGAATACTGGCCTTCCTTGTTGGTTTGCACATTGCTGATCGCCAGGATCGCGTTCGTTTCCCCATTGATGTTCACTCCGTTGTACCTCCATTGATATCGCAATGGCGGGGTGCCCTGGGCAGTCACGGTGAAAATTGCAGTTTCGCCCGGCGGCACCAACCGGTCTTGCGGTTGGCCGACGATCCGTGGCGGGGTTTGCACGGTGAGCGTCACGCGCGTACTCAAGACCGCACCCAAGGAATTCGCCACCAGAACGGAATAGACGCCACTCTGCGCGGCCTGGGCATTTGTGATCGTCAATGTCGCATTGGTCGCGCGCGCAATGTTGACGCCATTGAAGCGCCACTGATAGCGCAGAGTTGCCTGACCGGTCGCGGTGACAGTGAAGTTCGTGGTCGCCCCAACAATGATGGTGCGAGACTGCGGTTGCTGCGTGATTGCCGGCACGAGCGCGGAAACGGCCGCCGTCGGGCCTCCTGCCGTCGGCGCAGCGGCGAGCCAATTCACGGCATCGTTGCCGTACTGGCTGTTGAAGCGTCGCTGAAGCGACATGCCAATGCCGTTTGTATTGCCATCCGCCGCGGAGGCCCACGGATAGCCATCAGCGTAATGAACTTTATCGACCTGAATGTAAGGCACCTCGCCATCCAAATTGGGCGTATCCGGTTTGTACAATTCGACGTTCTCATTATCGTTTGCCAGCCGTCCCTCATACGGGCCAAGGATTGGCACCGCTGTGGGGATGGAGTATCGCGTCCGGAATGCCGAAACCTGGGCCGCGTTGGTGGCGGGATCAAAGCCGACCAACAGCAAATAGCCGCTCACTGGCAGCGTGAGGCCTTGCGGGAAGTCAAAATCCACGGCGTCGCGAACGCGCCAGGTATTGGTCGGGAAATTCACATCATACAACGGCAGCGTACCACCGGACACGTTTAACAACTCGATGAACTCATCGCGCACATTGTCTTCCGTACCGAGGTCGGGCGGGTGATACATGATTTCGCTGATCACCACCGGGCCAATCTTCGGGTAAGCGTTCGTCGCGCCCAGCGTCCGCTGGCTCATGGCGGTGAAATCGAAGCCCACACTCGTCTCGTATTGACCAAAGGTCACGCCGTTTTCGGCGGCGCCGAAGTCTACGTCCGTGCGAAAGCCGCGCAGAACCCCGGATTCGTCGGCGGCAAAGAGGAACAGATTTTCACCCTCCGACGAACTCAAGGCAAAGCTCGGATAGACGCCCGGCTGCGGGTTGAAGTCCGCTTCGGTAAACACAATAAACCCGCCCGGCTGCAGCACGGTCCCGTTTGGGATGCGGAATTTGCGCGGCTCGCTACGCCGATCACTCAGGAACCACCCGGAAAGATCCACGGACGAAGCGGACTGATTGAACAATTCAACTGCGTCGACCAACGGTAAATCCGTATGCGACAGCACTTCGTTAATTACAATTTCGCTGATGCGCCGCATATTGCTTGCGCCCGGTGTGGCGGTGTTCGGAAATCTGTCGATGGTATCCGCGCCGTCCGGAAAGCGGCCCTCGGAAATCCCGTTCGCTTGCGGCCCGAAACTCAGCGAATCAATCAACCCGCCACTGGCAGTATACAATCCGAGCGATTCGCCGCCGGTCGCGAGACGGAAGTTGACGTGGTTCGCGCCATCCTGCGGGTCGCCGTCCGCGATGAACTCTGCGAATCCCTGTTCGCCGACGCCAATGAAGGACAAAGGCGGAATTTGATATTGCGTGTGGTCATCGAGATTATCAGTGAGATGCAAACCGCTGAGGTCCACCGGTTGCGGGTCAGGATTATAGAGCTCGAAAAAGTCGTTGTTGTTTCCGGAGGGATTCGCCAGCCATTCGTTGATGCGCAGGTTTGCAGGCGAGCCCAACGTCGCGGGCACATTCAACGCGCGTGGGGTGGGGAAGCTCAGACGCCATGCGCCAAAAACTTCGGGCACGCGGCTAACGGTGAAATCGGCGGCTTGAATGCCAAACGCCAGCGAATCAAGCACGTCTCCGCCATCTTCCGGCGGCGCGAACAAATAAATCTCATCGCCGCTGGCGCTCAAGCCGAAGCCGGTATTCAGTACTGCTTCGGCGTTGGTCGAAGGTAGGGAATCGCTGTCGAATTTCACCACGAGGTAACTCAGAGGGCCGAGTGTCACGCCTGGTGGAAACACCCAGCGTCGCGGATCCCCAAGGTCATCCGAAAGGCTCATGTTCGCCAAATTGATGGTGTTTGTCGAAGGATTGAGGAATTCGATCCAATCGGTGACGCTTCCATCCGCAGTGTTGGTAACAGAATGGTTATTCGCCATTAGTTCGTTCATCACGAGGCCGCGTGGTGGATAGTTTGTAACCAATTCTGAAGTTTCTATGGCCATCCCAAAGGTGACGTCTGAACTGTTTAGAGTTCCCTGGTGGACCTCTGCCGCAATAACATTGGTGCCAGGATTAAAGTTTGTATAAGAGAGGGTGAAAGTTTCGATTTGGCCGTCGCTGGCATTTCCGTTTGCCAGTGTTGTCGATGTCTGATTGGCCGGGACGCGTCGCCTGATTACCTCTACGCCGTTCACATAAACCACCGCACCATCGTCGATCACCATCCTCGCCGTGAGCGTCGCTCCCGGTGCGTTGGTCTCCGGCATCACGAACTGGGTGCGAAAATAAAACGTAACCACGAAGCCATTCGGTCCGTTGATCGACAGGGGGGTTCCAAGTCCCGGCGGTGGCAGCACCGAAGGCGTCTCATCTGCCAGAATTCCTGGCCCTGACGGCCACGCCGAATCGTTATAATTAGTTGCGCGCCAGG
>DATENK010000040.1:0-2469 GCA_035275085.1 Verrucomicrobiia bacterium
CTTAATGATTTCGCGCACGGCGCCATAACCCGCGCTGAAACTGGTGACTTCGATCGCGTTCGCCTTGAACGACAGCTGGCGCTCGACCAAATCGATCACACGCCCGAAGCGTTCGGCATCTTCGAACGCGCGCCGGTAAACCGTCGAGCCCTCGCCCAAATAAAACGTCGCGAGTGGATGCGTTGCTCCGCGGCGGACATGTTCCTGAATCACAAACCAGTCCGCGGTGTGAAAGTGCATCGTGAGCGTTGCGTTCGACTTCTGCCATCCATCAGGAACAAACAACGTGAACTTCAGATCCCCGTCGGACAGCGAAAGCTTTCGTCCGGCCGCGGGGATCTTATCAGGCGCGATCGCACGTTGCGGCATGGCTGGCGGTTCTACTGCCGCGCCGGTAACTGCCAACACCATCGCCACCATTATGGACTGCGTGTCAGAGCGCAGCGCGGACACCGCAATCCGTGTCGGCATCCGGTTTTCACCTCGCGCAGATTTCTCCTGAAAAGGCATTAAAATATTTTCACCCCAAAGAGGTTGCTTTTTAAAGCGCGGTTCATACCATCTTAGACATGCCACCACTGGTTACGCTAGTACTGGGTAACACCTTGGGTTTGTGCGCAGAGCATACAGACCGTTCTTCGAAGCCCTGATTCAGAGAGCATTTAGTTGTCGTGCATGTGTCTGTCGTATCCGCCGAGTGGGCCTTTTTGGGCCGCAAACTGGCATTCTGCCAGGCTAAGACGCGGCCCGTCTTCGCCTTTAATTTCAAGGTCTTTTTAGCCGATGAATGATTCAGAACAGGTCATTTGCCTGAATGGCACCGAGAGCGACGACGTATTGAAAGCGCGCAACGATAGAACAATCGCCCAGCGGGCCGGCCACTTGCCGGCCACCCGCCTTTCAACCACCGAGCTTAAGCAAAAGGTCAAAACGCTTATCCAGCTTGCGCGCGAAAAAGGCTTTCTCACCCGCGAGGACATCCAGCAAACCGTCAACTCTCAAGCGACCAGCCCCGAAGATCAGGAACAGGTTTTTCGTCGGTTGCGTGACCTGGAAATCGAGATCGTCGATGAAACCGAAGGCCTGCCACCCGAACGGCCAGTCACCCAGCCCGAGCCCGTCGTGCCGAGCCCAAACCGCCTCGACGAACTGGATGATCCGCTCCGCGTTTACCTGAAGCAGATGGCGTTGGTGCCGCTGCTCACGGGCGACCAGGAAATCGAAATCAGCAAGCGCATCCAACATTTCGAAGAGCAGATTTGCACGCACTTTTTCTCACTGGGCTTCGCCGGGAAGGAACATCTGGCGCTTGCCGACAAACTTTTGGCGCAGCCTCCGCGGGAGCGATTCGACCGCGTCGTGATGGATAAGAAAATGGAAAGCCGCGAAGCGCATTTGGAGATGCTTTCCCGGCTCGTGCGCAAGGTCCAGCGCGGCGATCAGCAACTAGACGACCTCTTTTTGAAACTTCAGGACGCGAGCCCCCGCGAACGCAAACGAATCGAGAAAAACATGGCCGATTTGCAGCGCAGGCTGACCAAACAACTCAAATGCTTCTCCTTCCGCCAGCGCGTCATCGAAGACATGGCCCAGGTGTCGCAAAATATTTTCGAGGAGCTTAGCGAAATGCATGGCGCCGAAAAAGCCTCGCGCCTCCATGTCAACGGCAATGGCAATGGCAATGGGCACGTCAACGGTGGCGTGAGCTCCGCGGAAATCCGTGAACGCGAAAAGTCCATCGAACGCCTCGTCCGGATGCCACTCGCGAAATTTCTCGAAGTGCGCACGCAGCTCAAACAGGCGCTGGATCTCGCGCACTTCGCGCGCGCGCAAATGGTTGAAGCCAACCTGCGCCTTGTCGTCTCGATCGCCAAGAATTACAGCAATCGCGGCCTCGGTTTGCTGGATCTGATCCAGGAAGGCAACCTCGGCTTGATCAAGGCCGTCGAACGTTTCGAATACGAACGTGGCTATAAGTTTTCCACGTTTGCAACCTGGTGGATTCGCCAGACCATCACCCGCGCAATTATGGATCAGGGTCGCACGATTCGCATCCCAGTCCACATGATCGAAGTGATTAACAAAGTCTTGCGCACCCAAAAGCAGCTCACGCAAGACCTTGGTCGCGAGGCCAATGAGGAAGAGATTGCCGATGAGATGGATCTGCCCGTCGCGCGCGTGCGCGCGATTCTCAAGATGGCTCAGCAACCGGTTTCACTCGAAACGCCAGTCGGCGACGATGGCGAAACGAGCCTGAGCGATTTCATCGAAGACAATTCAGCGACGAATCCTTTCGCGACCGCGAGTTACAATCTCCTCAAAGAAAAACTGCTGCAGGCCTTCAATGGTTTGAACGAGCGCGAACGCCGCGTCCTCAAAATGCGTTTCGGAATCGAAGACGGTTACGCGCGGACGCTCGAGGAAATCGGCAAGCTGTTGAATCTCACCCGCGAACGGATTCGCCAGATC
>DATENK010000041.1:0-5611 GCA_035275085.1 Verrucomicrobiia bacterium
CAGCGCCGAGGAGGCGCGCAAGCTTGCGCGCGAGATTGTGGTTAAGTTGGACGAAGGCGCGGCATTTCCGGAGATGGCCGCGATTTACTCCGAAGGCTCGCAACGCAGCGAGGGCGGCGATTGGGGTTGGCGGGAACGGACTTATTTGCGGCGTGGGCTGTCGGACATCGCGTTCAATTTAGGACCGGGACAGAGGAGCGCTTTGGTGGGGCTCGGCAAAGCGGAGGAGGACGGCTACCTGATTTATCTGTACGACAAAGCAGGGCAGTTGGCGATCACGCGCAAATACTCGGCGAAAGAAACACTGATCGAGGAAAAGAAAGTGGTCCCTGGGGAAGGCGAAGCGCCCGCCGAACCGACTGAGTTTTATTTGATGCTCGTGGAAGACAAACGACCGGCGCACGTGCGCCCGTTGGAAGAAGTACGCGAGGAGATCGAGAAAGAATTGGTGGTGCAGGAGCGCGGGCGTTTGCAAAAGGCGTGGGTGGAGCGGCTGCGGGCAAAGGCGTTTGTAAGGTATTTCTAGTGATCGCGATTGCCATTGGGGACCCGGCCGGCATCGGGCCCGAGGTGACCGCAAAGGCGCTCGCGGCTGAACTTCCCAGGGACACGACGCGTTACATCATCGTTGGCGATCATCCACTGGTGCGCGCATTCAAAAGCGAGCGCGTGCGGATCGCGCCCATTGAAGGCGCATTGGCGTGCGTAAAAGCGGGCGCTGACATGTGTTTACGCGGAGAAGCGAAAGGGCTTGTCACTGCGCCACTGAGCAAGGAAGCGGTTATTCGGGCCGGCCACAAAGATTTCGTAGGCCAAACAGAATATCTCTCCGGGTTGGCGGGAACCAGCAAGACCGCCATGATGCTACTCGGCGCGGATGATCGCGGCCGCTGGTTGCGGGTGGTGTTGGCGACGACGCATCTGCCGTTGCGCAAGGTGGCGGACGAACTTACGCAAGCGAAGGTGGAATTGGCGATCGAACTCGCGTCGCGTGCCTGTGAGCAACTTGGTTTGTCGCGCCGGCGGGTTGCCGTTTGCGGTTTGAACCCTCACGCGGGGGAAGGCGGCAATCTGGGCAGCGAAGAGCAGGCGGTTATTACGCCCGCGGTCGAGTCCTGCAAAGTCCGAGGATTCGATGTGCATGGTCCGGCGGCGGCCGACGCGCTCTTCCATTACGTTTATCGTGGAGATTACGATGTGGTGGTGGCGATGTATCACGATCAAGGACTCGCGCCGTTGAAGATGGTCGCGTTTGAGCGCGGCGTGAATTGGACCCTCGGCCTGCCTTTCGTGCGCACCTCGCCGGACCACGGTACTGCCTTCGACATCGCTGGGAAAAACATCGCGAATCCTTCGAGTATGATCGAAGCCATCCGGCTGGCGAAGAAGCTCGTGGCGCGTTAAGTTATTTGCAATGGGAAAAGACGGGGAAAGGCTGAGCGTGGACGTGCTCGGGCGGGAGGTGCAGCTTACGCATTTGGACAAGGTCCTGTTTCCGGCGACTGGGTTCACAAAGGGGCACCTGATCAATTATTACGCGCGCATCGCTCCTTACGTGTTGCCACACCTAAAGCAGCGGCCGCTCACGCTTAAAATGTATCAGCAGGGACTGCGTGGGGCAGCGCAATATATCAAGAACGCGCCTTCGTTTACGCCGAAATGGATCAAGACATTCGCCGTGCCACGCCGCGAACGGGCAGGAGAGATTAGATATTTGCTAATCAATGATCTGCCGTCGTTGATGTGGGCGTGCAACATGAACAATATCGAGCTTCACGTGTTCCAGGCGAAGGCGCCGAAAATACAGCAGCCCACCATGATGGTGTTTGATCTCGACCCTGGCGAACCGGCGGGTATTCGTGAGTCTGCGCAAGTGGCGTTGATGCTCAAGGAGACGCTGGAAAGCCTTGGGTTGCAATCGCTGCTGAAGACTTCCGGCGGGAAAGGCCTGCACGTGTGTGTCCCATTGAACACGCCGGTAACTTATGAACAGACCGGGCCGTTCGCGGAGTCGTTGGCTCAATGGTTGGAGCGCGCGCAACCGGACCTGATCGTCTCACGCATGGCCAAGTCCGAGCGCAAAGGGAAAGTCTTCATCGATTGGAGCCAGAATTCAGATTTCAAAACCACCGTGTGCGTCTATTCGCTGCGCGCAAAAGGGGAGAGCCCGACCGTTTCGTTTCCGCTGGACTGGAAACGCATTGACGACGTGGAACATCGAGTAACACCGGACGAAGCGATCAAGATGCTGACCGACCATGGCGACCTGTTTGAATCGCTGTTGACGCTAAAACAGAAATTGCCGAAGCGATCGCTCGCAGAGTTGCTTGAAGCGAAGCCAACGGCGCGCCTGAAGGAATATTGGGCGAAGCGCGATTTTACGCGCACGGCTGAGCCTTCGGGGGCTAAGGTAGCGAAGAAGGAGACCCAGGAGCTGATGTTCGTCATCCAGAAACACGCGGCCAGCCATCTGCATTATGATTTCCGGCTCGAGATGGAAGGCGTGCTCCGCTCCTGGGCAGTACCCAAGGGGCCGCCGACGACGCGCGGTGAAACGCGGCTGGCGATGCATGTGGAGGACCATCCGATGGATTACGCGCGTTTCGAAGGCGTGATTCCCAAAGGCCAATACGGCGGGGGGACAGTCATGGTTTGGGATATCGGAACTTACTCGGCGAAGGAGGCGCACCCGGTGGCGGCGTACCATCAGGGCAAAATAAAAATGGACCTTAACGGCAAGAAATTGAAGGGCGAGTGGACTCTCGTTCGCGACAAACGGACGGAAAAAGACGCCAAGCAAAGATGGTTGCTCATCAAGACCGGCACAAACACTCGCCCCATCTCAAAAAAAGTGGACGATAGTTCTGCCATCACTGGCCGTTCGATGGAACAAATCGCCCACGAACAAAGTGCTACCTGGCAGAGCGATCGTTAAACTCGTTCCGCTTAGCGCGGTTGCTGGGGATCGGGTCCGGCCACTTTCGGAGGCTCTTTTGACGATAAGCCTTCCCGAACACCTTCCGCCGCAGCGCGAGCGACCGTCTTGACGCCCTCCTGAGTTTCGCGGGCCATGTAGTTAGCGGTGTCGGCGCCAACGGGGGCAGACTCTGCGGCCACGTATCGGACGATTGCGCCGAGATAACCCGCTTTGCACATGACAAGGCCAACAAAACCCAAGGGCATTCCCAGAAACGCACACCAGAAATATTTTGGCGGTTCATCGCCGCCCATGGCACGAAAGAAACTCACAAAGCCGATGAGCACCAATATTAACCCGGTTACCCCCGCAACGGGTCCTGCCACCCGCAGAAAGGAGCGGACAATCGTATGTTTCGGCGATTCAAGTTTGTTCATAACCTGAAACCATCTTAGCCGGGGACGATAATAAAAGCTAACCGGAAGGAGAGAAACGCGTGACGCGCGTGAACACAGCGCGGGGTGCGTGAAAATGCTCAAGGCTGTGTCGGAAAGCGTGTCGTTGCACGCGAAAAATGCAATGGCAGTGCTTATGCTATTTGCAAACTGAGCTGTTGTATGAAGCTGCCTCGTCCTCGTGGTTTTACTCTGATCGAACTCCTGATTGTTATCGTTGTCATTGCGCTCTTCGCCGCAATGCTTTTGCCGGCCTTGTCCAAAGCGAAGAAAAAGGCGCTGAGTTACAGCATGAAGTCGGCGGCTGCGGAGGTGCTCGCCACAAACCAGGAATTAAAACGAGGAGTGTCTGACACTGCGAAGCGGCCGCTGGCGGTGATCAAAAGTTTTGCCGCGACGGTATCGCTGAAACCGGAACTAAGCGTGGGCACAGCCGATCCGGAATCCATTTATACGGCGCGGTTGAAGGCGAACTTCAAGGCGCTCAAGCCAGGAGGACCCGGCGAATGTGAAGTGCTCCTGCCGTTGCCGCCGCAGATCATTTCGCTCGCAGATCTCGAAGTGACCGTGAACTCGAAACCAAGCGAATCGGTCGAGATTCGCGGTGATAAACTGGTGTGGGCGGGAACGCTCTCGGCCGAGCCCGTGGCGATGACGATTGGGTATTCGGCCGTGGGCAAAGGGATTTATCATTTGCAGCCGCCGGCCGCCGGCGTGTTGGACACTTTTCAAATCGATGTGACGGCCGTTGGCTCGGACGTGCGGATGTTGGAGCTTTCGTTGCAACCAACGAAGTACGTCCGGGGCAACGGCCAGACGGTTTACACGTGGCAATATAATCGGCTGCTGTTCGGCCGGCCAATCGCACTGGATGTGCTGGGCATCGCGCCGATCGATCGCCTCGGGGAGCTTGCCTGGTTGGGGCCATGCAGCATTGTGATATTTGGGCTGGTGTTGGGATTGGTGGCGCACGGCTTCTGGATTCAGAATTTCGACCGGTGGATGTTGTTGTTGGTGCTTGGAACGTTCGCAGGTGCATATCCGTTGATGTATTTCGCGCAGGAATTCATTCCACTCAGCGCGGCAATCTTCGCGTCGTCCATTCTTGTTGTTGCGGTGATAGCGATCCGCGCGATGACCATCATGCGCTTACGGCTGGCGTTAACGGGCATTGTGATTCCGGCAATGGCTATTCTTAGCCTGACATTGATGTCGGCAATTCACCCGCGCCTACAAGGTATTCTGATCACCATCTCCGGCATTGCCCTGTTCGTCGTGGCGATGCTGTTGCTGCCGCGCTTTAAGCCAGGTCAACGCGGCCCGGCGTTACAGGCATCCCCTGCGTAAAACGCGAAACAAATCGCAAGAGGCGTTGTTAAAGTAAGGAATATGAAGGGAATATTGCTTTGCGTATCGGGGATGGTTCTGTCGGCTGTTTTGGCCCTGGCGGAAGAAACTTACAGCAGTGTGGATCGGCCGGGCGCTGGCGGGAAGGCGGGGGAAATGTTTCCGCCCGGTTTGCTGAAATTTGAGGATGCGGACCTCGCCCAGGTGCTGAACACGTATCGCGAACTTTCGGGAAGGAGTATCGTCCGTTCTACCGCATTGCCACAGGCCAAGATTAACTTTGAAACGACGTCATCCCTGACGCGAATCGAGGCACTTCAAGCGCTGGACAGTGTCTTGGCGCAGAACGGGATAGTGATGATCCCGCAAGGCACGAAGTTCGTGAAGGCCGTCCCAAGACAATCCGCGCCGGTAGAGTGCCCGCCAGTCGTGAACTGGCCACGCGAACAACTGCCAGATTGCGGCACTTACATTACGTATATCGTTGAAGTGAAACATACGAAGCCTAAAGACCTCGTGGCTGGCATCCAACCGTTTGCTGCTTTGCCGAACAGTATTCTGGGAATTGACGGTGCGAATTTGATTGTGCTGCGCGATTTTTCGTCGAATGTGCGCCGGATGTTGGAGATGCTGGAGCGGATCGACAAAGCGCCCGCCGAAGAGCAACCGGTCACGAAGAAGCGAAAGAAAGCCGCGAAGATCAACGCGAAAAACAAAGCGCAGGCATAAGGGCTTAGACAGCGAGGCCGAAGCGGTGTCGCAGCTTCGCTCTGACACCGCGGTCCATATCGGTTTCAGACAAAGACGGGATATGGTTTCTCCGGATCAAGATTCAGGTCTTTGATCGCCTGCGGAAGAACTTGTTTGGGCAGTTTGCCTTTTTGGGACAGGG
>DATENK010000042.1:0-3826 GCA_035275085.1 Verrucomicrobiia bacterium
CGGAGACGTTGCTGGATCGCTGCGTGGTGGTGCCGATGCAACGGAAGCGGGCCGGAGAAGTGTGCGAGCGTTTACGAAAGCTGGACGGAGAACCCTGGCGACGGAAGTGCGTGCGGTTCGTGGCTGACAACGCAGAGGCGATTGGGGCGGCGGAACCTGTTGTGCCGGGGGCGTTGAACGATCGTGCGGCAGATATCTGGGAGCCGTTGCTGGTGTTGGCGGACCTTGCCGGAGGGATCTGGCCGGAGCTGGCGCGGGAAGCAGCAGTGGGGTTAACGGGCAGAAAGGAGGACATGTCGCGGTTCGGTTGGTTGATGCGGCACATCCAGGCGCTGTTCGACCTTTGGAAAGTGGACAGGGTGTTCAGCCGAAGACTGGTGGATGGACTGAAGGCGATGACGAATCCGCCATGGAGGGAGTTGCTGAAAGGCAAGCCGCTGACGGATATGTGGCTGGCGGACCAGGTGCGGAGAGTAGGGATCGCGCCGCGGACATTATGGATCGATGGGTTGAGTGCGAGGGGATATTACGCGATCGATTTCAAGGATGCGTTTGCGAGATACATTGTGGAAGCACCAGGTTGCGACGAGCAAGGACCATATCCAATGAACAAGGAAGCACCGATCACCAATGAACAATAGCTTTGAAGCTATGAAAATCCATAGATCGAAGCAGCCTGATTAAACATTGAATTTAAACAGGATCACGTCTCCGTCCTGCACCACATATTCTTTGCCTTCCATGCGGTAGAGGCCTTTCTCGCGCGCGGCGGCGATGGATCCGCATTTCATGAGATCGTCGTAGGCGACCGTTTCTGCCTTGATAAAGCCGCGCTGGAAGTCGCTGTGAATGGTCCCCGCGGCGACTGGCGCGGTATCGCCCGCGTGAATGGTCCAGGCGCGGACTTCCTTTTCGCTGGCAGTAAGGAAGGTTCGGAGCCCAAGCAAATGGTAGGTGCCGCGAATCAATGCGCCAACGCCTGATTCGTGGACGCCCAACTCTTTCAGGAACTCGGCTGCTTCCGCGGGCGAAAGGTCCACGAGATCGCTTTCAAGCTGCGCGCTGACCACGACCGTCTCGCAAGCGTGGTGGGTGCGGGCGTATTCGCGGACTTTTTCGACGTGCGGATTGGCGTCGGCGGAAGCAAGTTCCGTTTCTTTGACATTCGCGGCGAAGATCGTCGGTTTATCGGTGAGAAGAAAAAAGCTCCGTGCAATCTGGCGTTCTTCGGGTGTCAGCTTTGCCAGGATGGCCATTTTACCGGAATCGAGATGTGGTTCGAGCTTTGCAAGGACTGCATCTTCAGCCACCGCCGCCTTATCACCGCGCTTGGCGTCTTTTGAGATACGGTCCCGGCGACGGCGCAGCGCTTCAAGGTCAGCGAGCACAAGTTCGGTGTTAATGGTTTCGATGTCCCCGATTGGGTCGATAGCGCCAGCAACGTGATGGACGTTGGCATCTTCAAAGCAGCGCACCACCTGGATCACCGCATCGACTTCCCGGATGTGGCTAAGAAATTTATTGCCAAGCCCTTCCCCTTCCGACGCGCCTTTGACCAGCCCGGCGATGTCCACAAACTCAATGGCCGCCGGAATAATGACTGAAGTTTTTGAAATTTTCGCGAGCGGCTCCAGGCGCGGGTCGGGAACGGTCACAATGCCGACGTTCGGCTCAATCGTGCAGAAAGGGTAATTGGCCGCCTCGGCTTTGCGCGAGCGCGTAACCGCGTTGAACAACGTGGATTTGCCAACGTTCGGCAGCCCGACTATTCCGGTGCGCAACATTATTTCTCCTCGACCGCTTTGCGGATCGCCTGCTTGAACTCGTCAATGCCTTGATCGAACGCAGCGGCCATTTGCAGGACGGCAGTCCGCTTCACTTTGGCTTTAAATTGCTTCAGGTTTTTCTGCGCAGCAGCTTCATCCATTTTGTTGGCAACGACCAGGCGGCGGCGTTTCAGCAAGGTCGGATCGTACAGTTTAAGTTCATCGAGCAAATCATGATAATCGTCCCATGGGCGGCGGTTGTCCGTGCCCGCCATGTCCAGCAGGATGACGAGCACTTTGCACCGTTGGATGTGGCGGAGAAATGCATGACCCAAGCCGACGTTTTCATGTGCGCCTTTGATCAAGCCGGGGACGTCACAAACCGTGAGGCGGTGGTAATCGCGATATTCCACGATGCCGATTTGCGGATGCAACGTGGTGAAAGGGTACGGAGCCACCTTCGGACGCGCGCGTGAAATGGCGGTGAGCAGCGTGGATTTGCCGGCATTCGGATAACCCACCAACCCGACCTCAGCCATGATTCGCAATTCGAGCAGGTATTCACCTTCGTCTCCAGGTTCCCCCGGTTGCGCGAAACGCGGTGTCTGGCGTCGCGCGGTGGCGAAATTGCGATTGCCCAGGCCACCGCGGCCGCCTTTGCACAAGACAAACTGCTGTCCATGGCTCGTAAGATCGGTGACAAGATCCCCCTTTGCGCGGGCACCCACGGATGCAACCGGCTCTTCCGCGAGATCAATTTCCACTGCTCGCGCAGACCCGGAATGGCGAATGCGCGGCCGCATACTGGCCCCGACCGGAAGAATGCGGGCATCATCATCGCCATCAGATGTATCTTCCTCGCGCGTTGCCCCAGAGAGTTGCCACACTAGCGTGCCGCAAGGAACTTTCACCAATAGGTCCTTGCCAGCGTGCCCGTCCATTCCCTTCCCCATACCCGGCTTCCCTTCTTCGGCAATCAGGCGCGGCTGATAGTACTGAGCGACGAGGTTATTGATATCGCGGTCGGCTTGCAGGATGACGCTTCCGCCGCGACCACCGTTGCCACCACTGGGTCCGCCCTTCGGGCGATAAGCTTCGCGCTGGAAGGCCACGCAACCCTTCCCGCCATGGCCCGCCCGGGCATAAACTTTTATTTCATCGACAAACATTGAGCGCGTTTTGTAACGCGCACTTCAAGGTATACATCCCGTTTTCGGGGGCAAGTATGGTAAAATCTCCTTCAGGATGCCAAAATGCGAGGGTTCGAACCATTTGACCAAGTCTCATCAAGGAATTTCCTCGCAGTCGTACTTTCCCTCTTGTAATCGGCGCTTCAAATAGAGTAGAACACGTTCCCGTTGCTCGGACGGTGGGAGGGTCTCAAGATTGCCGGCAAGGATCAGTAGAGCGCACGCTTGGAGCGGAACGTCTTGGCAAGGCGTTCGCTTATTGGCCGCTCTGCCAACATCACTGGATATGTTTGCGATGGTGTGTACGCGCCCGATTCGGGTTCGTGTCTGCTGTGATAGCGGCACGGTCTCGATTCATTCGTGCGTTCAGTGAAGACGAACATTTAACTTTTCATGAATAAAGAAACGAAACAGAGCGCGGGCAATAATTATCTTCGACCTTTTTCCATGGCGCTCGCAATGACCTTGATGTTCTCCGCAGTGGGCGGACCCGGCGGACTATGGACACGGTTGCAAGATCGTTACCAGCGAACCGTGTCGCGTGTGTTTTTCGGGCGTTATGTCCGGCCCCGTAACTCAGCGCCGTTGATATCCTTTACGTTTGACGATTTTCCTGAGTCGGCTTTGCGGCGCGGAGGAGCGATCTTAAATTCCTTTGGCATCAGGGGTACTTATTATGCCTCACTCGGCTTTATGGGACAGTCAATGGGACTGCACACGCGGCCGCACATGCCGTTGGGGCAAATGTTCTCACACAAGGACCTCGAGGAGTTGTTGGCACAGGGGCACGAGTTGGGATGCCATACGTTTGGGCATTGCCATTCCTGGCAAACGCGCCCACATGCATTCGAGCGATCAATCATAAAAAAT
>DATENK010000043.1:0-4326 GCA_035275085.1 Verrucomicrobiia bacterium
ACACGGCTCGGACGGCTCCTCGTTTTTTGGTTTAAAACCAACGAATGGTAACTGGTTCTGCCAGGGTGCCGTAAATGGGGACACTTCGGACGGATACATTTTTCAGCGAGTGACCGGTGTGAGCACGGGCGAAGACTACACGTTTAGCGCCTGGGTGCTGACGGCTCACCGTGAGGATGTTGGGCACCCGAGTGCGTGGAAGTATGACGTCTGGGACCGGGACACGCGACTCATCCACATCCGGCTGGGGATCGATCCGACCGGCGCGACCAATCCAACGGGGGCGACGGTGCAATGGACGCCGCGCATGTACAGTCACCTGCATTATACGCAGCTCGCCAAAACTGTGTTCGCGGAGAGTAACGCCATCACTGTTTTTGTGCGCATGCAGGGCAAAGGCGGCGATTGGCATCTCTATGGCGTCGATGACTGCATGCTCACGCACGAAGATGTCCCGTTGCGTTTCGCCTCGTCGCGGGGGCTTTCGAGCAATCGTTTCGAAATGACCCTACTCGGGAAGGCTAATCGTACCAACCAACTCGAAGTGAGCACGAATCTCGTGGATTGGCGCGCCGGAGGTCTGCTAATCAACCGCACCGGCGCGGTGCAAGTCGTCACGGGCGGCCTTACCAACCTACCCGCCCGCTTTTTCCGCGCCCGACCGCGCTGACCTATATAAAAAGTTCTTGCCTTCGCATACAGGAATGCTAAAACGCGTCTGTTATCCGGAATACCAACAGCAGAAAAATCCTAATTACGTACTATTATGAGAATTAGAATGATTATTGCGGCGCTGCTGTGCAGCGCGGCACTGGTATCCGCACAAAGTTACATAGCTAATCTGAATTCCGCGCAGGAGCACAATCCTGCTAATACGTCCCCGGCGACCGGAAGCGGGACATTTACACTGAACCCCGATAACACGATCACGTACTTCGTCAGCTATTCGGGGCTGATTGGGAATTGGAGTGCCAGCCATATCCACGGCAACGATACGTCATTTCCAGGATCTGATGCCGGAATCCTCTTCACATTAAATAACACTCCCAACGGCACTCATGCAGGCACGCTGTCGGGAACGACTGCGGCGTTGACAGCTCAGCAACTCAACTGGCTTCAAGTTGGCACTTTATACGCCAATATCCACACCAGCGGAACCGGTGGGTTTCCCGGGGGCGAAATCCGTGGCCAAATTCTGCCGGTCCCCGAGCCCTCCACGTGGGCGCTAATGGGCTTCAGCACCCTGGGGCTGATCTGGACCCTGCGCCGGAAGAAGGCTTGACGTAAAAGCCGAATGTTTTCCAAGCAGGCGCGCCGTTCTCGGCGCGCTTTTTTCTGTACAGGCGCAAGACAGCGGCCTTCGTTTACTTTGACAGTTGAAACCCTCCCGTGGCGTCCTTAAGGTCTTCCCACTCGCGGGCGTTCCCGCGAGCCAAACTATGTTCGAGAACATCGGCCAGATGGTGTTGCTGCTGGTGCGCACAATGCGCGCACTGCCGCTCACCTTGCGGCAACGCAAGAAAGTCTACGACCAACTGTTCGAGATCGGCAATGCCAGCCTGTTAATGGCTTGCATATTGTCCCTCTTTATTGGTGGGGTGATCGCGCTGCAAACCGGTCCGCTGCTGGCCGAGCGTGGGCTCGCCGGTGTCATTGGAGGCATGGTTGGGATTTCCGTTTGCAAGGAACTCGCGCCGGTGATGATGTCCATTTTGATTGCGGGCCGCATCGGCTCTGCCATGGCGGCCGAGATCGGCTCCATGCGCGTTTACCAGGAGATTGATGCCCTGGTGACCATGAACATCAATCCGCTCCATTACCTGGTACTGCCAAGGCTCGTCGCAATTTCGGTGGCGCTGCCGGTTCTGGTCGTGTTTGCGATTCTGGTGGCGTGGTTCGGCGGCGGCATGGTTGCCGTCACTAATGAGCGGATCGGGTTGAGCTTTCAATCTTTCTTCACGAACCTTCGCAACGTGGTCGACCTGGGCGATGTGTTGAACGGCCTCTTTAAAAGTTTCGTCTTTGCGGTGGTGATCGGCACGGTTTCGTGTCATCACGGCCTATCCACGATTGGCGGGCCGCGCGGAATCGGGAGATCGGTTACCAAGGCAGTGGTGAACTCCATTGTGCTAATTTTGATTCTCGATTATTTCCTCACCCGCTTTCTGTTGTATTTTGATATCCGATGAACGAAGCGGGTCCAGCAGCCCAAAGCGTGCGCGTCGAAGTGATCGGGCTGAAAAAGTCCTTTGATGGACGGCCGGCCTTGAAGGGCATTAGTTTCACCGTCGAGCGCGGCGAAATCTTTGTCATCATGGGTCCGAGCGGCTCGGGAAAAAGCGTGCTGCTCAAACATATCATTGGGCTGGAGGAGCCCGATGAAGGCGACATCCTGATCGAAGGCGAATCCATTCGCAATCCGGAGGTGCTGTCGAAATATCGAATGGCGCTGGTTTTTCAATCTGGAGCGCTGCTGAACTCTCTTAGCGTGGGCGAAAACGTCGGCCTTTACCTAAGCGAGCACCGCCTGAAGAAGCCCCTGGAAATCGAACGGATCGTCACTGAAAAACTCGATTTCCTCGGCCTCAAAGGCGTCAAGGACCGTTCGCCCAGCGAATTGTCCGGCGGCATGAAAAAGCGCGTTGCCATCGCCCGCGCGTTGGTTATCGAGCCGCAACTGATCCTTTACGATGAACCAACCAGCGAGCTTGACCCGCTGACGACCATTACAATCGGCGAGGAAATCCTTAACTTGAAACGCCGCATCCAGGTCACGTCTATTGTGGTTTCGCACGATCGTGATCTCGCCTTTGGCGTGGCCGACCGCGTGGCCATGATGCACGAAGGACAGATCATCGCCATCGGCACGCCCGAAGAGGTGCGCCGCAATACCGACCCGCGCGTGCAGCGCTTTTTGACCGCGGACTTTGACCCCGATAGAATTCGTGAACCCGAGGAACAACTATGAAGAATACAATGGAGACGCGCTTAGGCATCTTTTTCGCCCTGGCGCTGATCGTGGCAATCATTATCCTTGAAATGGTTGGCGCCGCCGACTTCTTCAAGAAAGGGTACATCGTCCACGCGAGTTTTAAGAACGTTCAGGAACTTAAGAAAGGAGACCCCGTCAAGCTCGCCGGGGTCGAGATTGGCCGCGTGGACAACATCCGGCTCATCGACACTCAGGCGCGAGTGTCGATGAAGATCGAAGGCAAATACCGGCTCAGAACCGATAGCAAAGCGACCATCAAGTTTGCCGGCCTTATGGGTCAGAATTTTGTCGCGATCGACGGTGGGACGCCAAACGCGCCGCGCATCGAACCAAACGGATTTATCGAAGCCGGCTCGCAGCCTGACCTCAGCGAGTTGATGGCCAAATTGCAAAATGTCGCCTCAGGCGTTGAGGGTCTCACCAAAAGCTTCAGTGCTGAAAATCTAAGTACCTTAATCGGGCCGATGAACGACTTTCTGCGACAAAACAGCACCAACCTGACGGCCATTCTGAGTAATACGGCCAGTGTCACCTTCCAAATTTCTCAGGGCCATGGGACCATCGGGAAACTAATTTACGATGATGCGCTTTATAACACCACGATGTCCACGATCAGTTCGTTGCAGGCGGCAGGCAGTCAAGCGCAAGGATTTCTCAGCGATGCGCGGGGCATGTTGGGCAAAGCCAGCGGCGTGATCGACGAAATCAGCACCGGGCAAGGGACCATCGGCCGCTTGCTGAAGGAGGACAAGCTGTACGTCCAGACCACGGAAGCGATGGACAGTCTCAAACAGATCCTCGAAAAAATGAATCGTGGCCAGGGAACTGTCGGCAAACTGATCAATGACGAAACGTTCCTGAAAAATGCGCGCATGACGCTTCAAAAGGTCGACAAAGCCACCGAAGGTTTGGAAGACCAGGGTCCACTCAGCGTGCTCGGCATCGCCGTAAACACACTATTCTGAGCCCTTCGAACGCAAAGAAAAATCTGCTCTCTCGAGAGCCCCAAACCGGGACGCTATTGCCGGAGCACCGCATTCATTCCCCGGCGCCATTCGAGCACGCTCGCGCGCGTCTCATTGTTCGCTTTCGACGGAACATATCGCGACACGTCAACAGTCTCATAAAGTTTGTGAAATAGCTCCGGCCTGAAGCTCGGATTGGGTGCATTCGTTTGCGCGTCCATAGATTTAAGCCACGCGTTCAACCGCCGCGCCATGGCCCGCGTCCGTCCTGGCTGTTCCGAAGCCAGATTCCGCATCTCGTTCGAATCTGTTGCGAGGTTATACAACTCGGCCGTACCGGTGTCGTAATATTCAACGAATTTCCATTCG
>DATENK010000044.1:0-2760 GCA_035275085.1 Verrucomicrobiia bacterium
GTCCGGTATCCCGCCGGAAATCAGGCTGACAATGAATGAACCCGTCGATCCCGCTACTGCGACGGTGCTCGAGAACTATCAGTTGAGTGATTCGATTGACCTCAGCGGCGTACAGCTTTCCGCGGACGGCCGGGTCATTACGCTGCTTCCGCTTACACGCCTTGCCACCGGTGTCACCTACACGGTCACTATTGCCAATGTTAAGGATCGCGCGCTGACACCCAACGCGATGCCTGCCACGGAAGTGCAGTTCACCTGGTCACCAGTCTTCCTGACTGAAACTTTCGACCAGGAACAACTTCGCGATTGGGCGATTGTCGACGAAGGCGCGATCGATGGCCCGTCGAGTTGGAACGTCCGGCTCGGCCGCCTCGAACAATCCGCAAACATCTACGGTCCCAACGCGCAGACAGACATCAATCGCAAAGGCACTTTCGTTTGGTGGAGCAAATCGACCGCTGCGGCCTGGTCCAATTACAACTGTTCTGCGGTTCTGCGTTCAACGGACGACGACGGAATCGGAGTGCTGTTCCGTTTCCGCGATCCCACAAACTATTACAAATTGGAATTTGACCGGCAGCACGACTTCCGCCGCCTGACCAAAGTCCTCGGTGGCGTCGAAACTGTGATCGCCACCCAGGCGGGCGGCTATACACAAGGCCAGGATCTCTATGTGGTGATCGAATGCAAAGCCGCGCAGATCACCGCGAGCGTGGACGGCGAACCGCTCTTCGGCGGCCCTGTGACGGATGCCTCCCTTGCTGCCGGTACCGTGGGCCTTTACTGCTGGGGCAACGAAGGCGCCACTTTCGACAATGTCTGGGTCGTACCCGACGGCGAATCCCTGGGTCCGCCGCCCTCGAGCACCAACACTACGCGCACAATTACCATCGAAACCTTGCAGCCGATCGACGGCTTGTGGAAATCCTGGTCCGCCACCACGGCACCCAATCCCGCCTGGCGCCAACTGAGTTTCGACGACAGCGGATGGGTCGGCCCTACCCGCGCGGTATTTTCCTTCGGCGCGAACGGACTGCCACTCCAATCCAACACCTTGCTCACCAACGGCCCGCCGACATTCTATTTCCGCAAGCGATTTAATTTTTCGAGCGGCACCAATGACGTCACTCTGCGGCTGAACCACTGGATCGATGATGGCGCCGTGTTTTATCTGAACGGCACTGAAATCTTTCGCACGGGCATGCCCGGCGGCGTGATCACGCATAACACGTTGGCGAGTCGCAACGTGACCACAGCGGCGTTGGAAGGGCCGCTCGACATACCTATTAATAACTTAATTGCCGGAGAGAACGTGCTGGCAGTCGAGGTGCACCAGTTTTCACTGCCAAATCCCGATCTCGTTTTCGCCGCGGAAGTCGACGCGCTGATCCCGATTTCCGAGCCGGCCACCTTCCAGTCCGTGCGGCTGCTGTCCAGCGGACGGTTGCAGGTCGTCATGGCGGGCCGCGCGGGGCGCAGTTATGTGATTCAGTCTTCGACCAATTTTGCCAATTGGCAGAACGTGCTGGCCCGATCGAACCTGCCGAATTCCATTGTTTCGATCCTGCTGGACACCACCAACGCGCCGCAGCAGTTCTTCCGCGCCGTCACGTTGCCTTAGCAAGCGATATTCACGAGCTTGCCGGGGACGACGATGATCTTTTTGATCGGTTTGCCAGCAATGAACGATTTGACCTTCTCGCTCGCCAGCGCCGCAGCTTCGATCTGCTCGCGCCCGGCGTTGGCGGGCATAGTAATACGGTCGCGCAGCTTGCCATTGACCTGGACAGGGATTTCGATGGTGTCCTCGACGAGCAAAGCCGGATCATATTTCAGCCACGGCACGTACGCGAGCGGGATGTCGGACACGCCCAGCCTGGAAAACAGTTCTTCGGCGATATGCGGTGCGAACGGCTGGAGCAACACCAGGAAATCCCGCATGACGCCCCGTGGCCGAATGGTCCAGCCGGTGGCTTCATTGACGAATACCATCATAGCGGAAATCGCGGTGTTAAAGCGCAAGCCATCGAGGTCTTCCGTGACCTTTTTGATGCAGGCGTGCAAAGCTTTCAGTTGCTCACGCGAGGGTTCGCGCTCCTCGATCGCCGGATGCAGCGCGATTTGCTTCAGTAACTCCGCACCCCGCTCGGGATTGGTGGTGAGCCGCTGCTCGAATTCCGTTTCGGCGCGATCGTCCACAAATAAACGCCACACCCGGCCGAGAAAACGGTAAACGCCCTCGACGCCGTTCGTGTTCCAGGGCTTCACCATTTCCAGCGGGCCCATGAACATTTCGTACAGGCGGAAGGCATCGGCGCCATATTCTTTCAGGATGTCGTCCGGGTTTATAACGTTCCCACGTGACTTCGACATCTTTTGCCCGTCCTCGCCGAGAATCAGCCCTTGATTAACTAATTTAAAAAATGGTTCCGGCGTGCAGACATGGCCCAGATCGAAGAGCACCTTGTGCCAAAACCGCGCGTATAAGAGGTGCAGCACGGCGTGCTCGGTCCCGCCGACATACAGATCAACGCCCTTTTGCATCCAATATTTTTCAGCGTCCTTGCCGGAGAAACTCGTGTCGTTTCGCGGATCAAGATAGCGCAGGTAATACCAGCAACTGCCCGCCCATTGCGGCATCGTGTTGGTCTCGCGTTGCGAGCCGTCGGGGAGATTCACCCAATCCTTCGCGCGCGCGAGCGGCGGCTGGCCGTCGGGCGTGGGCTTGTAATCGTCCAGCGACGGCGGCAACACCGGCAG
>DATENK010000045.1:0-3840 GCA_035275085.1 Verrucomicrobiia bacterium
TGGCGTGGGGTCGCCGCTGGGATGGTTGTGGGCGAGGACAACGGCGGCTGCGTTGGCTGAAATGGCAGACTTAAACACCTCGCGTGGATGCACCAGAATTGAATCAAGCGTGCCCTGCGAAATTTTTTCGATGCGAATCAGCTTCCTGCGCGCGTTCAACAGGAGTATTTGCAGATGCTCAACATCGAACAAGCGGTTATCCTCCCGCAATAAATCGGCAACGCGCTCTGGAGTATCAAGTGTAGGCGACTCGCGCCGTAGCTCCTCGGCCATGCGCTTGGCCAAAGTGAAGGCCGCCTTGAGTGCGATAGCTTTGTCGCGTCCAATCCCCTTGACCTGCCGGAGTTCATCCAGGTTTGCGCGCGCCAGATTGCCTAAAGTGGTGAATTTCTGCAAAAGCTCACCTGCGACCTGCAGCGCAGAACGGCCTTTGAGGCCGGTTCTAAGGAGGATCGCCATTAATTCCGCGTTACTGAGCGCGTCAGCCCCTTTCTCGGCCATGCGTTCCCGCGGCCGCTCATGGTCGGGCATGTCTCTGATCAACTGCGCGGACATCAGCGGCGTTATACGTCCGCTCGGCTGCGCTGTCCAACCCGACTTTGTGAACCAGGCTACTTGCCGAGTTTGGCGAGACCGGGCGCGGCCGCGATGGCGGCCATGAACATGAGGAAAAAGGCGAGAAGCACGATCGAATTGAGCATGAACGCGCCGCAACCTACTGCGGCGCGGCGGTAACGCGGCCATTGCGCCACGCGCCACTCGAGCAGGAGCAGCAATACGATAATTGCGCCGGCGATCAGCACTCCGTAATGGCCGAGGGTGAGGATGAGTCGTATGCTGGAATAGATCAGGCTCCAGAATGCGCCGGCGGTCGCTTCAGGGAGGCCGGCATCGAGGCAAATCTGCTGCAGTTTTGGCACGACAAAAATGGCAGATAGCGTGGCGAGGAACATCGCCGGAACGATAAAGGCCGTTGCTTTGAGATAAGTGGCCCATGCGGGCTCGACACGTGAGGTATTCATGTTGGTTGCGAGGTGTTCGTTTGGGATGCCTGCGAGAGTGAGAACAACGTTTTTAAGAGATTCGAACATGGTGGAGGTCTTCGCGAATTCATGCCGGAGGGCGGCTGGGCGACCGATTTGTTTCGTCGCAAGTTCAAACGCTTGCTGTGGGTTAGCGCCGCGCTGGACTTGCGTTTCGAAATCCTCGCGCAAATGGCTTTCGAGTTCGTCCAGCACTTCGGGGGCAGCGATGCCTTGCTCGCCCATTTGGACGCGCCAGCTAACGAGTGCTTGCTGGAGATCAAACATCAGCTTTTTTCCGGGTATCGGCAGCGGCACGTTCAACACCAAAAATGAGGCTGCAAAGCGCCCCCATGGGGATCCAGGCCCAAACGAGGGCCACGACCAACTGACTCATGCCCCATTCCGAGCGCATGATGACGCCATAATAGAAGAATATCAGCCAACTGCTAACGGCGACCATGCCGATACCATAAATTGCCATCCTCAAGCGTCGGTCGGGAATTACCGGCAAGGTTCGAGCGAACACACGTCCGGTCAGCAGCAAGGTCACCGTGATGACGACGGCTGCGAAGCCGAAGATTTGCTGAGCGGAAGTGACGTCTGAAAAGCTGCCGAGCTTAAAGAGCACAGAGCCACCGGCAAATATGAAATACAGAACGGCACATCCGAGAAGTATAAGATCTCCAGGCTCCCGGCCCACCTTGGTATATTCGTAACTGAGCTCATCAACCGATACGATTCGATCCATGGCGCTTTCGAAGGCTTCCCCGACCGCAAGGCCCGATCGCAACTGCGCTTCGATATCATCGCGCAAATGTGTCTCCAACTCGTCCAGCGCAGTCGGGTCCTTGAGACCTGCCAGTCGCATTCTCTGCCGCCAATTTGCGAGGGCTTTCTCAAGATCAAACATATTTTTCCTTCCACAAGCCCGCGAGGACGGAATGGACTTTAAGCCATTGGTCGCGTTGCTTTTTGTGGGCCTTCCGACCGTCTTCTTTCAACGAATAATATTTTCGCTTGCGGCCGGTCTCCGATTCGATCCACCGCGACTTGATCCAGCCGCGACGTTCCATGCGATGAAGGACAGGATAAAGCATGCCGTCGGTCCATTCGAGTTCGCCACGGGAGCGGGTTTTGATCTCCTGGATGATCGCATAGCCCTATCTTTCGCCCTGTTCGAGTAACGAAAGGATAAGGGGTTCCGCAGAAGCAGCCACAAGTTCCCGACGAATCATGGCGGCAGTATACATAGATAAGCTAGGTATGTCAATGAAAACAATTTGCCATGCCCGGATCGTTTCTGAACAATCGCGCGCATGTCAAAAAAGGGATCGAAAAAATTCGCCGGGTATCCGCGGTTGAATCCACTCGGGATCGGCAAGGACATTACCGCTGCGGACCTGGTTGACCAGGTCTTCCTCGCGTATAACGGCGGCCGCTTGCGCGAAGCCGCCAAGTTGCTGGCGGAGAAGATGCTCCCTAACGACGGCTATATCGGCATGAGCCTTACGGGCGCGTTGACTCCCGCCGGCCTTGGAAAGTCATGCCTGATTCCGCTGATGAAAGCTGGGTTCGTGGACTGGATCGTGTCGACGGGCGCGAATTTATATCATGACATGCATTACGCGCTCGACATGAAGTTGTACGCGGGCTCGCCTTTTCTGGATGATGTGGCGCTGCATCGCGACGGAGTGATTCGCATTTACGATGTGTTGTTCGACTACAATGTGCTGCTGGACACGGACGCGTTCGTGCGCGAAGTCGTCCAGGGCCCGGAGTTTCAACGTGCCATGGGCACCGATGAATTCCATTACATGCTCGGAAAATATGTTTCGGAACGCAGCCGCAAGTTGGGACTCAGCGACAGCTCGGTCCTCGCGACCGCTTATCAATGTGGAATTCCCGTTTTCACATCCAGCCCGGGGGATAGTTCCATCGGCATGAACGTGGCGGCCATGGCACTGCGCGATTCGAAGTTGCAATTCGATGTGAACCGCGACGTTAACCAGACGGCCGCGATCGTGTATGACGCGAAATCCAGCGGCCACAAATCGTCCGTCTTCATCCTGGGCGGCGGTTCACCAAAGAATTTTATGCTGCAGACCGAGCCCCAGATCCAGGAAGTGATGGGCATCCAGGAAAAGGGGCACGATTATTTCCTCCAATGCACCGACGCGCGTCCGGACACTGGCGGGCTCAGCGGCGCCACGCCCGCCGAAGCCGTCAGTTGGGGGAAAGTGGATCCTGATACGCTGCCGGACTGCGTGGTAGCTTATGTGGATTCAACCATCTCGTTGCCGCTGCTAACGGCTTACGTCCTTAGCCGCGTGAAGTCGCGCAAACTGAAGCGGCTTTACAATCGCCGCGAAGAACTACTTCAGAACGTCCGCAAGCAATACCTGAAGACCGGGACCGTCACAAAAATCACGACCAGCCGCAAAATCGCCAAGCGCTCCAGCGGTGTAGTGGTCAGCAAAAGCCTGGATCGCGATCGTTAATTAGCGACCAGCTTGGGCTGGGCCTTTTCCCATTGCTCCTGGCTTACCTTTTTCTTGGAGTGGATGAAGACGAAGACCCCTTTTTTGTTGCCAACAACGATGTCAGGGAGTTTGTCTCCGTTGATATCGCCGGCAACGACTTGGGTGCCAACGCCGGAATCGTCGTCGATTTTGTAAGGAACGAAATCCACGGATTTGTCTGCGTTACGCACGAGCTTGAACCAATACAAAACTGCCGGAGCTGTTGGATCGGCATCGCCATGAGCGCCATGTGCCCAAAACCGTTTGCCGGTGACGATGTCTTTCACGCCGTCGCC
>DATENK010000046.1:0-6686 GCA_035275085.1 Verrucomicrobiia bacterium
GGACGCACGACAATTTGGAACGTACGCAACGTCGCAGGGCCACCATCTACCGCGGTTACCGTAATGGTTGCTGATCCGGTCGCATTGCTCAAAACGGAGACCGACAGCGAACCCGTGCTCGATCCGGACGTGTAATTGATGGTGAGGTTGGTGAGCACGGCCGTATTGTTGTGAGCGGCCGTGAGGTTGACAGTTGTCGTTTCATTTGGAGCGCCAGGGCTGATACCCGTGAGCGGGACAGTCACTTGCGTGTTGGCGAGCGCGGAGATGTTCGGAATCCGATCCAATGTCGGCGCATCGTTCACGGCGGTTACCCGCAGCACAAAGCTTCTACTCGAGCTGAGTGCGCCATCGGAGACCGTGACCGTAATCAGGTTCGTGCCGAACTGGTTTTGCGCGGGCAGAATCGTAAGCGTCCGGGTAAAATTAGTTCCTTCGAAGAAATAATTTGAAGGCGGAATCAATGTTGTGTTGGTGCTTGTGGCACTGAGTATCAGGAAATGGCCTGGCGTATCTGCGTCCTGCAAGCTGAGGGTTATGGGCAACGGCACATCCTCAGAGGTGGTTTGGTCCGCAATGGTGTTCATCTGTGGGATAGTGGAACCGGCGTTGACCACGGTTAAGATCGCAACCGAACTGGTAAGGCTGCCAAGACTGTTTGCTATGGAAACAGTGTACGGGCCTGCGTCCGATGGCTGGGCATTGCTAATCACGTAACTGAAGTTCGTACCCACCGGAAGATTGGTGCCATTGAAGCGCCAGCGGTAGCGCAAGGTCGGCGTACCGGACGCCGTCACCGAAAACGCGGCCACCCCGCCATTCGTAACCGTGAGACTTTCCGGTTGAGTGGTGATGAAGGGCGGGCCGCTGCCGGCGATGACTTGCGCTGCAAAAGTGGCGGAGGCGCTTACGCCCTGCGCATCAGCCACCACGATGGTAACGATCGACGTCCCCATTACGTTCGGCAACGGTGTAAGCAGGACAGAGCGGTTCACGGACGACCCGCTCAGGATGATATTCGTCAGCGGGAGCACTGCGGGGTTCGAGGAATTCACGGTGAGCGTGAGCGAATCTGGATCTGTTTCTCGGTCGTTAATCGTGAACGGAATTGCGAGCGACGCATTCATGTTGATGGTCTGGTCCGCGATCGCAGAGATGACTGGCGGATCATTGGTCGCCTGCACAGTTAATACGAAGCTGTCCGACGCCGTGCGCCCTTCGCCATCCCGGACAGTAACCGTGATGACGGCTGAACCGCTTTGATTTTGTGCCGGGATAATGCGGACGGAACGATTAGTGCCACTACCGAGCAGCGATATGCGGAATTGCGGAATTAGCGTGGGATTCGAACTCAAGGCCGACAGGGTTAGCGCATTGGGGGTTGTTTCCAAATCGTTGACATAGAACACAAAGGGCCCGAACGCGCTATCCTCATTGATCTGCTGGTCCGGAATATCGCCGATGACTGGCGGATCGTTTACCGCCGTCACCTCCAGAACAAATGTGGCGGTTGAACTCGTACCAGTCGGGTCAGTCGCGGTGATCGTGATTGTTGAAGTACCGGACGCATGCGACGAGGGTACCGCGCGCAATGACCGGTTGGTGCCGCTACCGGTAATCAGCAAGGTGTCGTTCGGAATCAACGCGTTATTTGCAGAGCTGGCGGTGAGCGCGAGCGTATCCGCCGGCGATTCGGGATCGAATATCGTGAACGGCACATCAATGGGACTGTCCTCGCGGGTGGCCTGGTTGAAAATGCGCGAGATCACCGGGGCCCTGTTCTGTTCACTGACATTTACCGTAAGCGTGCGGGTTATGATGTTGTTTGAAGCACCGCGATCATTCGCGATTATGGTGATCACAGCCGTTCCGCTGCCTCCTGATGGCTGAAGCGTCAGCGTTCCACTCGAATTCGGATTGTTGTAGGAAACGATTGGATCAGGGATGAGCGACGGATTGGAGGATGTCGCAGTAATCAGCAAATTGTGCGGCTCGTCCGGCGCGCCGGCGCTGATTTGCGTGAGCGGCACGATCTGAGTGGGCGCGTTCTGGGTCAGATCGAGCACCGGAATGACCTGCAGTGTCGGCGCATCGTTCACGGGCGATACGTCCAGCCGGAAGGAGCGGGTGACAACGGCATCCAGTTCGTCCCGTACGCTGATCGTAATGAAAGCTGAGCCGGACGTATCGGGCTCAGGAGTGATGCTCAAGCTTCTCGCCGTGTTGGTGCCGGAGAACACCAGGGTGGCATCGCGTACCAGATTCGTGTTTGATGATGTGGCCCCGAGCGCCAGCGCACTTGCCGCTGTTTCTTCGTCCGTGATTGTGAAATTGACCTGGACCGAACTGTCCTCGGCGATGATTTGGTCCGCGATCACCGAAATAGTTGGTGGATCGTTTGTATCGCCGATGCTTATCCCAAATGTACGGCTCACGATATTATTCGAAACCGCGCCATCATCCACCGTTACCGTGATCGTGGTGGTTCCTGTGAAGTTGGAGACGGTCTCAAAGCTGACGGACCCGGAGGGGCCGGAAGCGTAATTCACCCGGAGGTTGCCAACCAGGTTCGTGTTCGGGGTCGCAGCGCGGACGGTGACGGTTTGCGGCTCGTTCGCGGGTCCGCCAGAGATACCCGACAGCGGCACTACCGTCAAGCCGGCCTTCTGGTCGATGAAGACCGCGTCGATGGCATTGAGCGTTGGCGGATCGTTGATTGCGCTCACGGTAACGTCGAAAGCATTTGAAACGGTTCCTCCCGTGCTATCGGTCAGGAAAACGGTGACGCGCGTGTTCCCGAATTGATTGGGCAACCCCGTAAGCGTGAGCGTGCGGTTTACGATCGCTGCGGTCAGGAGGTTCGTGTCGTTCACCGAGGCACTGAGGGACAACTGGCCGGGGGCGTCCTCCACGTCGGATGCCTGCAGCGAAATGCTGCGTTGCGTATCCTCATCCATTACCTGGGCGCCAATGTCGCCGAGCACTGGCAGATCGTTGACCGCCAGCACCGTCACATCAAACGAATCACTGGCGCTGATGCCATCAGTATCCCGGACGGTGATCGTGATCGTCGCGATGCCGAACTGGTTTGTCGTCGGCAACACTTTGACCGTCCGGTTGTTACCGGTGCCGTTTATCAGCACGTTCGAAATGGGGATCAGCGCGGGGTTGGACGTTCCAACTTCGAACGTCAATAGGCTCGATTCGAGGTCTGAAACGACGAATGGAACGTCCGTGCTCGGGGTGTCCTCCAGAATCGTAATGTTCGTGATGTCGCTAATTGTGGGCCGATTCAATACGGTTAAACGCGCTGTCGCGCTCAATGGCGAACCTACGCCATCGCTCACTCGGGCCGCATAGAGGCCGGCGTTCGCCTGTTGCGCATTGGAAACGACCAGCGTGGCAGCGGTTGCGCCGGAAACCGCGCTGCCATTGCGCAGCCACTGATAGGTGAAAGGACCGCCGCCGCTGACACCCACTGAAAAGCTGGCGCTATCGCCATTCGTCACGGTGACGTTCTGCGGTTGGCTCGTGAAGACCGGCGGGTTCTTCATCACCGTGACTGCCACGGCTGTATTGTTGGTGGTGTTCAGGTCCCGTTCGGCCGCGAACGCGCTGACCTGATTCGTGACGGAGCCTTCCGCCAGCGCAACGCCATCCACGCGGAATTGAAGTTGCGCGCCGGCAGCCAAAGACCCAACGTTGCACACGTTTGTGCAGCCCGTCGCTGTGGTCACGCTGAGAGTTCCCGGTAACAGATTTGTCAGCACAATAGCGGTGGCGGTCGCCGGACCACGATTGCTCACGGTGACAGTGTAAGTGAGGTTGCTGCCGACCGACACCGCAGGAGGCTGGCTCACAACATTCACGCTGAGGTCCACCACGGGATCCATCGTAAATATCTCAAGCCACCACGCGCCGATGCTGCCTCCACCCTGCGTGAACAGTGACCACGTACCGTTGCCTTCCGTGCTGCTAAACACTGCCAACGCCCCGCCATAGGGAGCAGAGGGCGCAGGCGCCGGCAACGACGATGGAGACGAATAACTTGCGGGCCGATAAGTGCCGTTCGTTATCACAGTGTTGTCAGGCAGGGGCACGGCCGCCTGGTCATCTAATCGCAGCGTGCGACCCGAGATGGCATTATTGCCGCCCACGGCATTCATCAGCATGACGTTTTGACCTGAAGGGCCAACCAGCAACAGTTTAAGCGATTCCGGCGTCGACTGAGTTAAATTGCTGATAACGACTGAAACCTTGTACACCGCCCCGGTGAGCCCTGAGACTTGAATCGTGCTCGGGTACGGGTTTGGGACTGTAATGCCATTCGTGTTCGCGAACGGCGGCGCCGCAAATACCACTGTCGTCTCTTCGCTCCGCTGATTGTTCGTCAGATCGCCATCCACAACATTGCCCTGCACCGAAGCGCTATTCACGATCCGTCCAATGCGTGTCGCCTGGCCACTGATCTGGATCGTCGCAAAATTCCCCACCGCAATATCGCCTAGAGTGCACGACACGACTCCGCTCTGATTTACGCAACTTCCCTGGGTGGCGGTCACGCCGCTAAATGTGAAGTCCGCAGGCAACGGATTGGTGAGCACCACGGCCTGCGCTAATTGCGGCCCGCGGTTGCTGACGGTAAGCGTGTAGCTGAAGGGCTGGCCGGCGGGTACCGGATCTTGCGAATCGCTCATCGCAATGCTGAGGTCTGCAACAAATCGCACTGGCGTGAGCAACGTCGCGGTGTTGTTCGTTTGGTTCAGGTCCAATTGCGACGGCGTCACCCGCGCGTAATTGCTTAGCACTCCAACCTGCTGCGGCGTGACAACGACGCTCAGCGTCGCTACGCCGCCGCCTTCCATCACGCCAAAGTCGCATCTGATTTCGCCGGCCACATTCGTGCAGCCTCCTTGCGACGGCACAAAGGACTGGAGCACTGCGTTGGTGGGCAACACGTTCGTGAGCAACATCGAGGATACGGCCGAAGGCCCGCCATTGCTGACGGTCAATGTGAATGTCACATTCTGCCCGACCCCCACTGGACTGGGTGTCGCAGCGATGTTGACGCTTCCATCCGAAATCGGGTCCAGCACAAGGAAATCCAGGCTCCAGCCACCGACCAATTCGCCGTTATCTTGCGCAAAATCATCCATGATGTAGAGCGACCACACGCCATTGGCATCGCTGCCCTTGAACGCGGCGAGGTGATTCGTATACGGCCCGGGCGGCGCTGGGGCATCGAAGACATCCGCGTCACCAGGCGGATCGTAATCGGCCGGGCGATACACTTCATCGATGATCAGGCCTTCGTCCGGCAGCACCAGGTCCGAACTGTCGTCCAGACTGAAGGTTATGTAACCGGGGTCGTTCGCGCCGCCGGCATCGGACATAATGATCACCTTTTGCCCACGGGGTCCGACCAGCAGGATGTCGAGATCATCCGGGAACACGTGACTTAAACTATTAAGCGTTACAATGACCTGGTGAACCGTTCCGGTTACGCCGCTGACCGTGATTGTCGACGGATAAAGGGATGCCGGGCCAAAATCATTGATCGCGATGTAACTGGAATTGGTAAAAGGTCCTACTGCCGTGACGACTGTCGTCAGTTGCGTCGCCACATTGTTCGTGGTGTTCAGGTCCTGTTCAGCCGAAGTGACTTCCGCGCGATGCCCGGCCACGCCAATCCCCTGCGGCACCAGCGTTATATCCGCGGTCACAAAGGATCGCGCCGGGATGCTGCCAATGTCGCACACCAGGGTGCCGGACTGGTTCACGAAGCTGCCCTGGCTCAGGCTCATTGCTACGAACGCCGCGGACGTGGGTAAGGTTTCGCGAAAGGTCACCGAAGTCGCCGTCGAAGGGCCCGGATTCGTGATCGTCACCAACAAATGCAGGTTGCTTCCCACCAAAACGGGATCAGGTTGATCGATCACCGTCACTCCAAGGTCCACTGCGGGAGAAATCGTCGCCACGTGATCTTCCACTTCGCCATCGTTCGCCCCACCACTGAACAACAGGCCGCCAGTGGTGCTGAAACGGAACCGCGCCAGTGCTCCATGCGCCAGGGCCGACGGCGGAATCGTGAATTGCAGCGAATTATTTCCCGTGGTCAAAGAGCGGCTCGCAAAAATTTGCTCACCCAGATCCGTCCAGTCGCCATTTCCATTGAAATCAATCCAGGCATCCAGAAAACCATTCGTCGAGGCCGTCACATTCACGCGACCTTGTTGGCCCACTAGCAGCGGCAGCACAAAGCTCACGCCGTCTTCGTCGTCCTGCCCCGCGAGATCATCGCCGCTCGCATTCGCTGCCGGCTGCCCGTCCGGTTCAAAATCCACGCGGCTGCCCAAATAAATGCCCGGCGAAATGTAATGATAAGCGCCGTTGAAAACCAGCAGCGTGGCATAATTAGGCCCCTGGGCGTCCCCGAAATCCGCCTCACGGACCGTGAGTTGCGCGGCTGCGCTCGTGAGCGAAGACACACGATTGCTGACGAACACCGTGTACGGACCGGTCTGCGATACTTGCACGTTCGAAAGCACCAGCGTCGAGTTGGTCTGCCCACTCAACTTGTTGGTGCCGTTAAAGAACCATTGGTAACTGATCGGCTGACTGCCCGCCGCGACCACTTGCAACGACGCCTGGCTGCCGGCGAACACGGTTTTGCTTTGCGGCTGTTG
>DATENK010000047.1:0-2423 GCA_035275085.1 Verrucomicrobiia bacterium
CTCGAACGTGATTGGACTTGGCGCTGAATCGGACCATGTCAAAGTGGCGCCGGGTTATGCGCGCAATTATTTGTTTCCGCGCGGCCTTGCGATCCCGCTCAGCATGGGCAACAAGCGACGGGTTGAATCCTTGCGGCAACGCCGCGCCGAGCGCGAAGCGCATGAGTTCAACACCATGTCCGAGCTTTCGAAAGGCATTGGCAAGCTGACGCTGTTGATCAAGGTGAAGACCGGCGAGGACGGCAAGATGTTCGGCGCGGTGACGGCCGGGACCATAGCCGACGAACTCGGCCATCAGTTCGACATTCATCTCGACAAGCGCAAAATCCACCTCGAACAGCCGATCCGCACGGTCGGTGATCACGAAATCGATTTGCGGCTGCACCAGGAAATCGCGGCCAAATTGAAGGTCCACATCGAGAGCACCACGCCACCGCCGGCTCCGACCGAAGCTCCTGAGGGCAGAGGCCGAGAGGGCCGGGAAGGCAGAGAAGGCGCTGGTCCGCGTACTGAGAAACGCGGTCGTCGTCCCGAGCGCCCCGAACGCGGTGATCGTCCGCCTCGCGCAGAAGCCGCCGCCGAGAAGGCCGTGGACAAGGGTGCGAAGCCTGAAAAAGCCGCGGACAAAGGCGCTCGTCCGGCCAAGCCGAAGTCTGAGCGCGCCGAAAAGCCTGAAAAGAAGTCAAAAGCCTAACTTTTTGGTTGCATTAACACTCGCAATTTGAGAAAGAAGGGGGCGGGTGAGCAGTCCGCCCCTTTTTGTTCTACCCTTATCCTCCCTTCGACGGCCCTCTTTTCGCAGATTCAGCGAAATGTGACAACTGGGGTGAAGTGAGTAGGTGTATCGCGGGGGCGAGCAACTCAGAGCGCGCTTACTGCTAAGCGTTGGAGGCGATCAGCTTCTCCCAAATCGAATCGTTCAACAGAATCTTCTGCAGGAAGTCTTTGCCATCCTGGCGTTGCGCGGGTTGGTTCGCGTCAGTCGGGATGCGAATCGTGAAGCAGGTGCCTCGGCCAGGTTCGCTGCGTGCTGCAATCTCGCCACTATGATGGTGCACAATGAAATAGCAGGCCATCAGATTAATGCCGTATTCAAGCGGGCTGTCGCTGCGGACCACGAATGGATCGAACAAGAGGCGGAGTGATTCCTGGGGCAGGCCCGGTCCATTGTCCTTAACCTCGATTTCCACTTTGTCCGGGGTGGTGGAGTTCGCCGTCAGGGTAATAGTGCTCTCCTGCGGCAGGCTCACGATTTCGTCCTTCAGCAGCAGCTCGAACAGCCGCGAAAATTTGGCCCTTTCCACCGTCAGAGGCGGCAAATCGGGCGGGATGAGATTTTCGACTTTCAACTTTTTGGCGGCGAGATTCGGTTCGAGTCGCTGGGCAACTTCGGAAATGATGTCCTTCAACAGCACGCGGTCGGCGAAGGTATTGCCCGCGGGTTGTTCGGATGCGACCCATAAATCTTTCAGCAGCGAATTGATGCGTTCAATCTGCCCCTGCACGTTCTGATAATATTCGCGCCAAAAGTCGGGATTGCGCAGGCTGTTAACTTCAATGTTTTCCTCTTTGAGCTTGCTAGGCGCAAGGTCCAGAAACGTTTTAACCGCGACGAGCGAATTGCGGATGTGATGGCTGAGGCCGGCAGCGAGCAGACCAAGGCTGATGATCCGGTCAGCGATCATCATGTTATAAAGCACAGACATCTTTTCCTTCAGGAGTTGGTCGCGCTCGCGTTGCACAATGAAGAACTCCAGGCCACGTTTGAGGGTGGATTCGAGCTGCGGGGGGTCCCATGGTTTAGTGATGTATTTGAAAATCGAACCGGAGTTCACGGATGCGATGGCGGCGTCCATATCCGCGAACGCGGTCGCCAGCATACGCAGGATGCGCGGACGCAACTGACGCGCTTTTTCAAGCAGCCATACGCCCTTTTCGCCAGGCATGCGCTGATCGGTGATCAGCACGCCGATTTGGTCCTTATTTGCCTCGAGTATTTTGAACCCGTCCTGCGCATTGTTTGCGGTGAAAATGCGGAACTGGTCCTCGAAAGCGCGGGTGAAATACTTGAGCGACTTCTCTTCGTCGTCCACGTAGAGAATTGCAAACTTTTTATAGTCGTAAAAACTTTGCATAATTTAGTTCATGCCGCGTCCGTCGTTCACGCTTGCCCTTTATCCGGAAATTCCAGCGTGAACTCGCAGAATTTCCCATGCTCACTCCGTAGCAAGATTCGCCCCTCATAACTTTGCACGATGCGATAGCAAATGCTCAAACCCAGGCCCATGCCGGCACCGACGTCTTTCGTGGTGAAAAACGGGTCGAACACCTTGCCGAGGTGGCCAGCTTCAATTCCGGTCCCATTATCGCGAAAGAGCACAATGTTTTTGCCCTGTTCCACCCGGCCTTCAATCCAGATTGAC
>DATENK010000048.1:0-5154 GCA_035275085.1 Verrucomicrobiia bacterium
AGGGGTAGTCCGCCACCAAGGCCTCGGCCGACTCCCGCGCCGCGGATTTAGATGACCTTGGGACGCGATTACATATTGAAAAATTGCAGCGATTGACATAAGTACAGACCGAAGCGAAGACGCATCGCATTCCGAAAGCAATTTGTGCGAGATTCGTGCCGACCACGGGCACATCCTTTCGCGAAAAACTTTAGGAGGCCTACCCATTGCTTTAGACTCTACGCACAACAAAATATAATCTTTATGACTTCTAAGACATTGCTCACAGCAGCGCTCGCCGCAGCGATTGGCTACACCTGCACCGCGTTAGCGAGTGCAAACATCATTAATATTATGCCCAGCAAGGACAATACTCTCTACGAGTTCGATCCCAAGGAGGGCGACTTCAGCAACGCGCTCGGCTTTCATTTTTTTGCCGGTGAAACAGGGATGAGTGAACTACGGCGGGGCGTGCTTGCGTTCGACATTGCTGGAAGTATTCCGCCAGGCTCGACGATTACCGCCGCTAGCCTGAGCTTAAATATGTCCAGATCGCCGACCAACATTGCTTACGTCGTTGAGTTGCACAAGCTGCTTGCCGATTGGGGCGAGGGCACGTCCATCGCACCTGGAGAAGAAGGTGATGGGGCGCCGGCTACGGCGAATGATGCCACATGGCGGCACCGTTTCTTCGACACGATCTTTTGGACAACGCAAGGCGGAGATTTTTCGGCCACAGTAAGTGCGAGCCAGTCGGTCGCTGGTACTGGACATTACATGTGGAGTTCGGCACAGATGGTTGCGGATGTGCAATCGTGGCTGGACAATCCCGCCAGTAACTTTGGCTGGCTGGTGTTAGGCGACGAGACCACCATAGCCACGGCAAAGCGGTTTGATACACGCGAAAGCGCCAGTCCACCTATCCTGACGATCGAATTCACGGCCCCCAGAATGGCGCCTTCGCAAAGGGCTCGGCCGACTCCAGCCCCGAGGCCCTGATTCCCGTTGATCGATGATAGGGACATTCGCGGCGGCAATTTCAGGGCAGCGCAGGCTGCTACTCTCTAGTCGTCAGCAGGTTGCTAACGACAACCAGTCCGGCTCGCGCTAACATTGTACGAAGAGCGCACTTACCTGGAGGAAATGATCACCGAGGGCCGACGGTATCCGTTGACAATGTGCGAGTAGAAAAGCGTAAGAAACGTACAGGCGACAAATCGCAACAGTACTAAAGTTTTGCGAATCCATTGAACATGCGACCAATAGTTTTGTTGGCAATTGTGCTGGCCAGCGTGCTGGGCGCGATCACGCCCAATTCAGCGAGCGCGACGACTATCAATATTAACCCGAGCAAAGACAACACGCTCTACGAGTACGTTGCCGCTGATGACGACCGTAGTAACGGCGCCGGTTTACATTTTTTCGCAGGGAAGACGGGCCAGGGCTATATTCGCCGGGGGGTGCTTGCCTTTGACATCGCTGCCAGCATTCCGCCGGGCTCGACGATTACCAGCGTGAGCTTGAGCATGCATTTGTCCAGGGGAGGTGGGAACGGCACGCGAACCCTTGAGTTGCACAAGCTAACTGCTGACTGGGGCGAAGGAAAATCGGTTGCTTTTGGTCAAGAAGGCCAGGGGTGGCTCGCAGACACCAATGATGCGACCTGGCGGCACCGATTCTACGACACGATTTTTTGGACGACTGAAGGCGGGGAGTTTTCCGCCATCATTAGCGCGAGCCAGTCAATTAGCGGCATTGGCACCTACACCTGGAGTTCGGCACAAATGCTCAGTGATGTTCAATCATGGCTCAATGATCCATCGACCAATTTCGGCTGGTTGCTGCGTGGGGATGAGTCAACCAGTTCGACGGCAAAGCGCTTTGATACCCGCGAAAGCGCCAGCCCGCCTGTTTTGACCATCGAGTACACAGCGGGCACTCCCACACCGACAGCGACAGCAAGCCCGTCTCCCACAGCAACGGCAACTGTCACGGCGACGGCGACCCCGACTGCCACGGCCACCGCGACTGCTACTCCAACACTAACACCGCCGCCAACCCCGACACCCACATCGACGCCAACAGCTACTCCTACCCCAACACCCTCGGCGTTTTCGCATCCGCTGCTTTTTCCGCCTGTGACCAGCGATGCGAACGTATCGGTCGGCATCGAGGAGGCATGCATTCCGATTCTTGACGGGCCGTGCACAAGCATGTGGACCTATGGTGGCACATATCCCGGGCTGACCATCCGCCGGCCCACTGGCCAGATGACCCACGTCACGTTTACAAACAACCTCGACCCAGACGCTGGGGCCTTAACGGTGCATAACCACGGCAACCATTCCTCTCCAGAGAATGATGGTCAGCCAGAAGATTTTCTCATCGGGACGGGGGAATCGCGGACGTATACATACACTGGCCTTGAGAATGGCGTTAATGAGCGCGGCACTATGCATTTTTACCACGATCACCGTATGGACGTTAACGGCCGTAACGTGTGGATGGGTCTTGCCGGTTTGTACATCCTCGATGATCCAGCTGACCCCCCGATGCTGCCGTCCGGCACTTTCGACCTTCCGTTGGCTATCGCCGACCGCCAGTTCGACACGAACAACCAGATCCCGTACCTTTTCAACCCTAATGGTGTGACTGGCGATAAGATCCTGATTAACGGCGTTTACCAGCCATATTTCGACGTCGGCGATCGCAAGTATCGTCTCCGCATTCTAAACGCATCTAATGCTCGCATTTACAATCTTGCGCTGAGCAGCGGCGACCTCTTTATACAGATCGGTACTGAGAGCGGCCTCTTGCCCGGACCCGTGGCGCGAGCAGATATGCGAATGGGGCCCGCCGAACGCCTGGACGTTGTTGTAGATTTTGCCGGAAGACTCGGTCAGGATGTTTATCTCACGGATACGCGGACCGGCATGCAACTGCTTAAGTTCCGTGTCATTCAGCACCTCAATGATGATAGCTCGATTCCGCCGACTCTGCGCCCTGTTCCAGATATCGGTGAGCCGACAGTTACCCGTAACTGGAGCTTTGATCACGCGGGGGGCCATTGGACGATCAATGGGCTGCGATTCGATCCGAACCGCGTCGACGCTCGGCCGGTGTTGGGCACCACTGAGAGGTGGATTTTCACAAATCCCACGGGACAAGCGCACACCGTCCACATGCACGATGTTTACCAGCAGTGTCTCAGTCGTGACGGCGGAGCCTGTTATCCCTACGAAACGATGAAAGAAACGTGGTACCTGGATCCTGGGGAAACCATCGAACTCAAGCTCAAGTTCACCGATTATACTGGAATGTACATGCTCCACTGCCACATGATCGAGCACGCCGACGACGGAATGATGGCGCAATTTGAGGTAGTCACGCCCCGGCCCATTCCTTCACCTAGGCCGCGCGCCACGCCGGCGCCCAGACCCTAGCGTGAAAGGATTACCAACTACTTATCCCAGACTACTCAGTGTGGACAGTGCAGATATAGGCTAAACGCGCGTCCCACGTGCTGGTTTCTGCGTTGAGCCGAAACAAGCTTTCCGAACACTTAGGGGTTGCACCACACCTGAGCGCAAAGAGGGGTCCGCGGGTCGGGAGAACGCGCTCAGCAGCGCGCGAGACGCGTGCCGCTAGCCTCAACGTGCGTTGGCCGCATCGAGTTGCTGTGCTTGTTGGAAATGTTTTTTGGCCAACTCGGTCATTCCAAGATCCTGGAGCCGGCGCCCGAGCACCCAATGATAAAGCGAATCATTAGGTGTGAATTGGTCGGCTTGTTTTTCGTGAACATCGGCTTGCTCGGGGTTGCCTGACAGGCGCGCCGCGCCGGCAAGCTCGTTGTTAACCAAAGCCAAACGCGCATTACGCTGTAGAGCATCGCTCCAAACTGAGACGGCTTCCTCCCGGCGCCCGAGTTGCCAGAGCGATTCCCCCTTCTCCTGGCGCGCGAGGATTAGGTCATCTCTTTCGGCCAGCGCTTCATCCAGACTCGCACGCGCTTCCTCGTAACGTCCCAGGCGATTCAAGATTGCGCCGCGATAATAAAGGCTCAAAGCTTTGCTCTGGTCTTTCTGGTGAGCTGCGGCCGTGGCCAGCGTTTGCACGGATTGCCTAGCGTCGCCTGACAAATATTCAAACCAAGCCAGCTTCGGCAGAGCTTCGTTGTTTACAAAAAACCCCGTCTTCGAAGCCGCGAGATAATGCTCCTTTCCTCGAAGAACGTTTTCCCGATCCGCCGGGCTCAGCCAGCGCGCTGGATCGAGCTGCGCCAGGGCCAGTTCGTCGGGCAAGTGAACTTTATTGAACGCGAGGTTGCCGAGAAACTCGTGATACCGCACCCAGCCGCAGTGCACGTTTAATCCAATCCAGGCGCACGCGAGGCCTGCAAACACGAAGCCAGCCTTGTGAATTTTTCCTGACGATTTCAAATTGAACCGGTAAAAGGACAACTCCCTGCTTCGAAGCAATCGCCACGTTTTCAGAGTGAGAAACGTTGTGACCGCAGCGCATCCGAGCGCCATCAAAAATGGAACCAGCGCGTAAACACCGCGAACAGCGAAGAAACTTCCCAGAAAGACCAATACGCCGACGATCTCTTCAGGCCACGTCAACGAATAATGTCTCTTGATGACCTTCGATTTAGGAGCCAGAAGCGTCGGTTTACCGAACCCGAAATAAAGCGCGTCGTTGGGACAAACGCTGACGCAATCCATGCACTTCATGCAACCCGGATCGACCACCATCCCGTACTGCTTCACTTCCGCATGCACCTGCACGTTCGAAGTGCACGTGGCAGTGCAATGCCCGCACTGATTGCACGCAGGCGTAACCCGGATTTTTCCCGGCGAGAATTTGTCGGCAAGACCGAAAAAACCGCCATACGGGCATGCATAAGTGCAAAAACCTTTTTGCCCCAAAAAATAAACGGTGACGAAGCCGCAAATAAACAGAAACGGGATGGCCACCGCGACAGAAGGAAACGTGGCCCAAAAATTTGTGGTCACGAGATGATTCGTGAATTTCGGGATGATTGGTTCGTAGGCCGGCTTCGTAAACAACCGATAGACTACGGGCCAAACAAACATGTATAGCGCGGCTGCGAGCGGGACATACACAAGGAGCCGCGACCGAAACGGCTTCGGATGAAGACCCATTTTCTTGAGC
>DATENK010000049.1:0-9503 GCA_035275085.1 Verrucomicrobiia bacterium
AGCGAGCGCGGGAAAGATTGAGAACAAGGGGGACGGCGTTTTGAAATTCCCGACCACCAGCGTCGTCGACGTTTCCCACGGGTTTGCGACGGTGGTTTTGGAAAGCAAAAACGAAAATGAGTTGTGATATTTGCCGGCAACGATCAGCAGCGCCGCAATGATGGCCACGCCGCCGATGTGCCAAAGCACGCTGAAATCGTTGATGCGCGCGGTCAGCCGAATGCCATAAATGTTGATCAGCACTTGCGGGATCGTGATGAGCACCATGACGCCGAGCTGAAAGTACCAATTGGTAAGCGGCAAAGTCTCGGGCAAATGGAACATGCGTGAGGCCGCGCCAATTATGTAAATGGCGGCTGCAACGTTAATTCCGGCGGTGGCCGTGACTTGACCGATCATGTTCAGCCACGCCGTAACCCACGCCCATTGGCGTCCGCCGAGACGAAAAGCCCAATAGTACAATCCGCCGGCGGTTGGGTACACCGATGCCAACTCAGCCATGCTCGCCGCAACCGCAAGCGTAAAAATGCTCACCACCGGCCAGCCGACTGAATTGATGATCGGCCCGGCAAACTTTAGTCCGTACCCGTATAGCAAGACTGCGCCGGTGAGGATTGAGATGATGGAGAAGGAAATCGCGAAATTCGAGAAGCCGCCCATCTCGCGAAAGAGTTGCTGCGCGTAACCGAGCCGTCGCAGGTCTTCGGCATCGGGATCTGGCGTTGGGGTTTCCGTGACCTTCATGCCGTGAGTGAAGTTTCAAGCTCCAAGCTCCAAGCTCCAAAGAAGCTCCAAATTCCAAGCTCCAATCTGGCTTTGGAAATTGGATATTGGAACCTATTTGGAACTTGGAGCTTGCAGCTTGAAAGTTTCATTCTTGAACTTCGCCGCCAATTCATCCGCATGCTTTATCAGTAAGCCAATATCGCCTCCCACCGCCAAGACCACCGCGCCTTGAGACATCCAATGACGCGCGTCGGCTTCGATCGGCGCGAGAATGCCGGGCGCTTTGCCGGCTTTGCGAATTCGGCGGAATGCATCTTCAATGGCGGCGCGCACCTCGGGATGACCCGGCTGGCCGCGATGCCCCATCGATGCCGATAGATCGCTCGGCCCAATGAAGAGGCCATCCACCCCGTCCACGGCGGCGATGGCGTCAAGATTTGCCAGTGCCTTGGGCGTTTCAATTTGTACGATGACACAAATCTGTTCGTTTACGTCCTGATAGTAGTTCTTGATGCGGCCAAATTGGTTGGAGCGATGAACCGTCGCGACGCCGCGAATGCCCTCCGGGGGATAACGCGTCGAAGCAACAGCGGCCCGCGCTTCCTCCGCGGTCTGCACATAAGGAACAAGGAGATTGTGCGCGCCGGCATCGAGCAAACGTTTAATAAGGACCATGTCGTTCCACGCCGGGCGGACCACGGGCGTAGTGCTCGAGCCGATTAGCGCTTGAAGCTGCGTAATCACCGTCGGCAGTTCGTTGGGCGCGTGCTCGGTATCGATCAGCGTCCAATCAAATCCTGAACGCGAGATGGCTTCGACGGCGATATTGCTGCACAGGCTGCTCCAGAGCCCGATCAGAGGTTTGCCACCGCGAAGCGCCTGTTTGAATGTGTTGGTCGGAAAGTTCATTTGACCGCTTTTTTGATTTCCCAGTTTGAGTTTTCGAGCGCCCGACGGGCCCGCTCATAGTCCCAATTCGTGAGTTGTTGTACGATCCGCACGGCCCGATCGCGCAGTTTCGTGTTCGACGCTTTCACGTCAATCATCAAATTGCTTCGCACCTTGCCGATTCGCACCATGGCGATGGTCGTAAACATGTTGAGAATGAGTTTGGTTGCCGTGCCCGATTTGAGCCGCGTTGAGCCGGTAAGTATCTCCGGGCCGACATCCACTGCGATGATTAAATCCGGGCGCCACGTCTTCTGCACCTTAAGACTTGGATTAAAGCAAAGCAGAACGGTGCGCGCACCCTTACGGGATGATTCTTCCAATGCGCCCCAAACGAATGGCGTCCGGCCGCTCGCGGCGATGCCGATGACGACATCTTTCTTTGTCACACCGCGAAACTCCACAGCCATTGCGCCCGCGCCAGGATCATCTTCCGCGCCTTCGACCGCTTCCCAGATCGCACGCTGGCCGCCGGCGATGATCCCCTGGACCATGTCCGGCGGCGCGCGGAACGTCGGTGGACATTCGCTCGCGTCCAGGACCCCCAAACGGCCACTGGTACCCGCGCCCACGTAAAACAGGCGGCCGCCTGCCTTGAATGCCTGCACGATCCAGCCGATTGTTTGCGCAATTTTTTTTCGTTCGGCAAGGATAGCGCTGGGAATTCGCGCGTCCTCGCTCAACATCAATGCAATTGATTCCTCGATGCTCAGCTTGTCCAGGTCCATTGAACGCGGATTTCGTGTTTCGGTGGGGGACGCGGTGAGATAACGCAGGTCTTCGGGAATATCATTGAGCGCCACCGCTCCTTCACGGTCGCGGCTCTGAAGTGTTTTTTGGGACAGAGCCGCGACCGTGAGGGAGCGGCTCGGGGACTGATGTCGCATCGCCAGTTGCACTGCGCCCCACGCGCTTTCGCGGTCAAGGGCGGTGGCCAGCGAATCGGGCCAAAGCTCCTTAAGCAGCGTCGTTACACGCTTTGCAAACTTCGGCTGTTGCAGCAACACGCTCCCAGCAAGAACGAACTGAACGCGGCCTTTTGGCGTTAATCGTTTCGCGCAAGCCGCGCCATCCTTCGCGAGGCTGTTTGCCGCCGCTTCGATGATGTCTGATGCAATTGGATCCTTCTCATGCCAGGCGGCGAAGACCTCGACCGCGAGCGCCGCGATGTCGGCCTTCGAGGCGCTGATTACCCACCCAATAAGTTCATTCGGCTCGTTCAGCGCCAGCTTCCGCAACAGGCGCTGGCCCAGGGGCGACCACACCCCGTCGCGGTCATAATAGTACACCGAGGCTTTCAGCCCGCGCAGGCCAATTTCGTAACCGCTGCCTTTATCGCCGAGAATGTGGCCCCAACCGCCGACCTTGATTTTCTCGGCGCTTTCCGACACCCCGAAACAGCAGGATCCCGTGCCGCTCAAAATCAGCACGCGACATACATTCGAAAGCGGCAGTCTTCTGCCGTTTTCTGATACGGGGGCTGCAGCGAGCGCCGTCTCCAGATCATTGGTTGCATAACAGGGCACGTCCGGCCACGTGCGCGCGGCAGCCTCGCGGATTCGGGAAAAGTCCCGCTCAGTCCGGGCGCCGGCCATGCCAATCGCGATTGAACTTGGCTTTAAAAAACCTTTCGCGAGCATTTTTAAGTGCGCCACCAAGGCCTTGTCATCGACCAACCTCAGATTTGCCGCACCCGCCATGGTTCGCCGCAGCAGGCGCCCGTCCGGATCGGCCATAAGCGCCACGGTGCGCGTGGCGCCGCATTCGATTCCGAGGAAGGCTGGTTTGCTGCGCTCTTTCATTTGGCTGCCAAACTAAAAACATTTAGAATTAAACGTATGCAGGAAAGCGAGCAGAAGTTGTTAACTGCCCTCCTCGACCTGGAGTCGGCTGTCGCATCAATGCAGACGGCCAATCCGAAACCGAACCTCACCGGCAAATTTCAGGAAATCGATGCGCTCGCGGCACAACTTCCCAAAAGCACTCACCCTCAACTGATCCATTACCTGCAGCGGAAGAGCTATCAAAAGGCGCGCCTGTTCCTGCAGGGACGCGATGCTGAAAACTAATGTTGGACGACACGGTTGCTGCGATTGCGACGCCCTTAGGGGAAGGCGGGTTGGCAGTGGTGCGCCTGTCCGGGCCCAAGGCGCTGGAGGTGGCTGACAAGAGTTTTCGCGGGGCGGTGACACCCTCGGAAGCGCTGACCCACACGTTGCATTTTGGCACGATCGAGCGGGACGGCAAGAAGGTGGATGAAGTGATGCTCGCTGTCATGCGCGCACCGCGGACTTACACGAAAGAAGATGTGGTTGAAATTTCCTGTCACGGTGGATTGCTGCCGGCCAAGTTGGTTTTAGATGCGCTGCTCGAAAACGGCGCGCGATTGGCGGAGCCGGGAGAATTCACCAAGCGGGCGTTCCTCAATGGACGCATTGATCTTGCGCAAGCGGAGGCCGTGGTAGATTTGATCCATTCGCGTACCGAACTTGCGCTGGATGCCGCGCATGAACAGCTCGCCGGAAAATTGTCTCAGCGGATCAATCGTTTGCGTGACGAAATGATGATCCCGCTGGCGCACGTGGAAGCGCACATTGATTTTCCGGACGAAGACATTTCGCCCGACACAAAAGAACAACTTATCTCCAAGCTGCAGCACGGCGTGGCGTTCATGGATGAATTGTTAGCGACCGCCGACGAAGGCCAGTTGCTCCGTCGCGGCATTCGCGCCGCCATCGTCGGACGGCCAAACGCCGGGAAATCGAGTTTACTCAACCAACTGCTTGGACACGACCGCGCGATTGTTTCGCCGATTCCAGGGACGACACGTGACACGATCGAGGAGACGGCGAACATCCGCGGCATTCCGGTCGTCTTCGTGGATACCGCGGGATTGCGCGAAGCGGGCGACGAGATTGAAGAGGAAGGGATTCGCCGTAGCCGGGCGTCGCTCGCCAAAGCCGAACTTGTGCTGCACGTGCTGGATGGTTCCGAACCGCTATCGCCACTGGACCTGAAGTTTCTCGCCGAGTCGGCCAGCAAAAAGCGCATCGTGGTGCGGAACAAGATCGATTTGCCCGCGCGCTTGGAGTTCACAGACCCCACGGCAGACGTGAGTTGCGTCACAGGCAAAGGGATCGAAGCGCTTAAGGACGCGATCAAGCAATTGGTTTGGCGCGGTCAAATCAAATCCGAGATGCTGCAGGTAATGATTAATTCCCGGCACCAGGATGCATTGAAGCGCGGCCGCGCCGCCACCATAACTGCAATGGATGGCTTGTACGCCAGCCAAAATCTCGAGTTGGTAGCCATGGAATTGCGCATCGCCGTGAACGCGGTCGGCGAAATTGTTGGCAAGACCTCGACCGAGGACTTGTTGGATTCGATCTTCTCGCAGTTCTGTATAGGGAAATAGTGCGCGTTTGTAGGTGAGGGAATAGGTTGCAGACCCTATTTGCTGATGGCCGCTAAAACCGCCATTGTTGGCACGGAACGGAACACGAAAGGCACTGCGATGAGTGAATTGCGAGATTCTTTGATCAAGGAACTAGGAGACGTTTATGACGCCGAGCAGCAGCTTCTTAAAGCGCTGCCGAAAATGGCGCAAGCAGCATCCTCGCCCGAGCTGAAAGAAGCTCTGGAAGGTCACTTGCGGGAAACCGAAGGACAAGTCGAGCGGTTGAAAGAAGTTTTCGAGACGCTGGGCACGCCCCTGAAGAGCAAACCCTGTAAAGCCATGCAAGGGTTGATCGCGGAGGCGGAGCAGGGGATCAAGGACGCGGATGGCGATGCGGCGTTGATTGCGATGGCTCAAAAAATCGAGCATTACGAAATTGCCAGCTACGGCACTCTTCGCTCCTGGGCGAGCCTGCTGGAAGAAGAAGATATTGCTGATCTCCTCGCCGATACGCTGGACGAAGAAAAGGGTTGCGACGAACAACTGACGGAGATCGCCGAATCAACCGCGAACATCGAAGCCGCTGAGGATGAAGCGGCAGAGATGGAAGACGAGGAAGAGGAAGAAAGCGCAAAGTAGCTTTCGGCATCAACGGCTCGGCGCGAACGGCTCACCCTATCAAGCGCGCGGTACGGCCAGGAGTCTCGCCGAGCCGCGTATAATCACCAGGGCCGGGCGCCGTTCCCTTGACTTGCCGTAAGCGCTCTGCTACGCGTTCCCCATGATTCGCACGTCAGTGCTTCTCCTAATCGCGCTCATGGCATTTACCCAGCGCGCGCCGGCGCCGCTCGTGTATACACCAGGTGAAGGCTGGCACTACGAGGCTGTCGGCGAGGAAGGCTCCTGGACTCGCGCCCGCCCCAAGGACCAACTCGACGTCGCGCTACAAGCCTTCCAAAAACACGACTTTAGCACTGCTGCGAAAGCCGCAAAGCGCACCGTCACACGCTGGCCCTACTCTGATTACGCATCCCAGGCGCAGTATCTCGTGGCCCGCTGCTATGAAGAGAATGGCAAGGACGAAAAAGCGTTCAAGGCCTACCAGAAGCTGCTGGAGCGTTATCCTAAGATCGATAACTACAACGAAATCATTCAACGACAGTTCATCATAGCCAATCGCTTCCTTGCGGGTGAATGGTTCAAGCTTTGGGATTTTATCCCCGTATTCCCTTCGATGGATCGCACCATCAAGATGTATGAGCAGATCATCAAGAACGGCCTCTATAGCGAGGTCGCTCCCGAAGCGCAAATGAACATCGGCCACGCTTACGAGTTAAAGTTCGTCCGAGATTACCCCGCCGCGGCCAAGGCCTACGAACGCGCCGCGGACCGTTACAGTGATCGCAGCACCGGCGCTGACGCGCTCTTCAAGGTCGGGCTCGCTTACAATCGTCAGGCCAAGACTGCCGAATACGACCAGAGCGTCGCCTCGCACGCTATCTCCGTTTTCACGGATTTCATGACCTTGCATCCGGACGACAAACGCTCGTCCGACGCCCAAAAGATCATCGCGTCACTGCGAACCGAACAGGCCCGCGGCAGCTATGAGATCGCCCGCTTCTATGAGCACAAGAATCGGCCGCAGGCGGCGTTGATCTATTACAACGAAGTGCTGCTGCAGGATCCGGGATCCACTTACGCGGACGATGCCCGCCGCCGCATTGATAGCATCAAACGCGAAATCACTACCAATTAATGAAAGGGGCGTTAGCTTTCATCGCCTGCTGCACCTTGACTGGCTGCGCGGGTTACAAACTTGGGCCCACCAATCCCGATCTGATCGGGCGCTCTGTTCAGGTGAACATCTTCCAAAATAAAGTCCTCGAAGAACCCCGGTTGAGCGAAGCCGTCACGGCCTCCTTGCGTAAACAACTCCAACAGGACGGCACCTTCACGCTTAACACTCATAACGACGGGGACATCATCATTGATGGTACAATCGTCAAATATGACCGGGCCGGGCTTTCGTTTCAGCCCCGAGATATCCTGACCCCGCGCGATTATCGTCTCTCGATGTGGGCCGTGGTGCGGGCGCGCGACCGCAATACCGGCAAGCTTATTCTCGATCGCCGCATTCGCGGCCACACCACCGTTCGTGTCGGCACGGATCTGCCGACGACCGAACGTCAAGCCATCCCGTTGCTTGCTGAAGATTTGGCGCGGAACGTCACTTCCCTGCTCGCCGACGGCGAGTGGTAGGAGCGCCGCCTCGACGGCGGCTTCTGCCGCCCCGGATCACTGACCCAGCGTCCGTTCTTGCCCTGTCGATTACCTTTGTATTTGGCGAATTGTCATAGTAATTTACTCGCCAGCCTTATGTCTCTTGCGCGTGCCGGCCGCTCATTGCTTTTGCTTGCATTGATGGGCGCCGCCTTGCCAACGCATGCGCAAACGAACACGGTCATTCCTCTTCGAAGTGTCTGGAAATACTGGGACGCTAACTACGCGCCCGCACAGAATTGGATGCAGCCCGGATTCAACGACAGCCAATGGACTATTGGCGCCGCTCCGCTTGGCTTCGGTCAGCCAAACGTTAATCTGATTCAGAACTCGATCATGACCGCGTATTTCCGCCGAACCTTTGCACTCAGCAACGCACCCGAAAGCTGGCTCACCTTGCGCGTACGGCGAGACGATGGTGTGCTCGTGTTCCTGAACGGCACGGAAATTTTCCGCAACAACATGCCGCAGGGCCCTATTAGCCATTATACGGCCGCGCTACAGGACGTGCAGACGATTTCACTACTGACGACAAACGTTGGCGCCGCAGTATTCCTCCCCGGCGACAACACCGTCGCGGCGGAGGTGCATCAATCGCGGCTGGACAGCCCGGACATGATCTTCGATATGGAATTGTTCCAAACCAATGGCGGCCCCCGGTTGGTGCTCACTTCGCCTACGAACAACGCCGCCATCCGGACTGGCGTCGATTTACCAATCGCCGCCCTGGCTGAACCGCTCGCCGCAATCGCGTCCGTTGCATTCTACGCGGACGACGCCTTGATCGACACCGACACGAATGCGCCGTTTGCCATCGTATGGCCACAAGTGCCCGCAGGCATGCATTCCTTGCGCACCATCGCAACGGCACATGACGGCTTCAACTTCGGCTCCGGGCCTGTCAGAATTGAGGTCGCCGATGCCTTTCCCCCTGCAGGCGCCATCACTTTTCCTCCACCGAACTCGACGTTTGTTCCCGGCGATCTCACATTGCAAGCGAGTGCTTCGGATCGGGACGGCGCAGTCACCCGCGTGGAATTCTTCGCGAACGGCGTCAAGCTCGGGGAGGACATGTCGGTGCCTTACAACCTCGATTGGAGTAGCGTTGGCCCAGGGGACTATAACATTTTCGCCCGCATCACCGACGACACCGCGATCAGTGTTGATACCCCGGTGGTCGTGCTTCACATACGTTCAACGGCAGGAGTGCCCCGCGGCCCATATCTGCAAAGTGGTACGCCAACCAGCATTATTGTGAAATGGCGCACAGTCGCCGCTTCCGATTCCGTCGTGCGGTATGGGACAGTCGCGGGCAATTTGGGCGAACGCGCTCTGGCGCCTGACGTTTCCATCAACCACGAAGTGAAACTCACGGGCCTTTTGCCCAACACGCGCTACTTTTACTCGGTCGGGTCATCGGCGGGAACGCAGGCGACCGGTCCGGACTTATTTTTTATCACATCAGCGGTGGATCCCAAGCCCACCCGCATCTGGGTCATCGGCGATTCCGGGACCGCGTCGCCCGATGCGCGCGCTGTGTACCAATCCTATTTGGCCTATGCCGGAAGCCGCTACACAGACTTATGGCTGATGCTCGGGGACAACGCGTACGACAGTGGCCGCGACGAGGAATATCAGCGCGGCATGTTTGACATGTACCCGCAACTCCTCGCGCAAACCGTCGTTTGGCCCACCATTGGAAATCACGACACTGGCCCCGCCTATTTCGACGTCTTTTCCCTCCCCCGCAACGGGGAAGCCGGCGGTGTTCCATCCGGGGTTGAAAACTATTATTCATTTAACTACGGTGACATTCATTTTATCTCTTTGGGGGGATATTACTCCGGCAGCCTGGCCAGCAACGCCACCATGTGCACGTGGATGAAAGCCGACCTCGAGGCGAACACAAACAAATGGTTGATCGCATTTTGGCATCAACCCCCTTATACCCACGGGTCCCACAACTCGGATTTTGAAGGCGAGTTAATCGAAATGCGGCGCAATGCCGTCCCCATCCTGGAATCCTATGGCGTTGACCTGGTGTTGTCCGGACATAGTCACTCGTACGAGCGCTCGCACCTCTTGCGCGGCCATTACGGCTTCTCGTGGGAACTCGATCCTGCGACCATGGTCATGGACGCTGGCAGCGGCC